>NZ_CP180551.1:605819-908729 GCF_047778095.1 Neptuniibacter sp. QD48_11 | reverse complement strand
CATTACATGCCTGCGGTGTTGCTACAGCGCTAAAAATTCGCAATCAAAAACAGGCTGCTGTGACCTTAATTGGCGATGGCGGCACCTCTAAAGGGGATTTTATGGAATCCCTAAACATCGCTGGGGTATGGCAACTGCCTGTAGTCTTTATAATCAACAACAACCAGTGGGCTATCTCGGTACCGCGTAAAATTCAATCCGCTGCAGCTCAGTTAGCTGACAAAGCACAAGCCGCTGGAATTCCCGGTATGCAAGTGGATGGTAACGATGTGATTGCGATGCGTGAGGCAGTAACTCAAGCTTTACAGCGTGCTTATGACGGCAAAGGAGCCACCCTGATTGAAGCCATAAGCTACCGCTTAAGTGATCACACTACAGCGGATGATGCGACCCGTTATAGAGATAACGAAGAGCTGAAACAAGCTTGGGAGAAAGAACCAGTAAAACGCTTGCGTAACTTCATGGTTACTCAAGGCTTTTGGGACGAATCGAAAGAACAAGCTCTTCAACAAGAGATCACGCAACTCGTCCAACAAGCAGCAGAAAAGTATTTAGCAATTGATCCTCAAGCTCCCGAGTCCATGTTCGATTACATGTATGCCGAGCTACCCGAGCATCTCATCGAACAGAGGGACTGGGCGACAATCAAGGCGATGCCAAATGCTAGCCATGCTGAGGAGGATGCATCATGAAACATTCAGTATGTCTTCTTGAAGCGGTCAATCTAGCTTTGGCCTCAGAGATGCGAAGGGACGAGGAGATCGTTCTATTGGGAGAAGATATTGGCGTTAATGGCGGTGTTTTTCGCGCTACCGCGAATCTAAGAGATGAGTTTGGCCTTAAGCGCGTAATGGACACGCCATTAGCAGAGTCTATGATCGCAGGGCTGAGTATAGGTATGGCCAGCCAAGGTTTGAAACCAGTGGCTGAGATCCAGTTTATGGGCTTTATCTTCCCCGCATTAGAGCAGATCATCTGTCATGCCGCACGCATGCGAAATAGAACCCGCGGCCGTCTCACCTGCCCTATGGTGATTAGAGCTCCTTTTGGTGGAGGCATTCATGCCCCTGAACATCACTCGGAAAGTACTGAAGCCCTTTTGGCTCACATTCCTGGCCTTAAGGTCGTCATTCCCTCCTCTCCAGCACGTGCGTACGGGCTTCTTTTAGCAGCCATTCGAGATCCAGACCCTGTGCTCTTTTTAGAACCCAAGCGGATCTATCGCAGCCAGCAACAAGAGATTTTAGATAACGGCGAAGCATTGCCTTTAGGCAGCTGTTTTACGCTACGTGAGGGCTCAGATATTACGTTAATTAGCTGGGGTGCAATGATCACAGAAACATTAGCAGCAGCAGAGCATTTCCAAAATAAAGGTGTGCACTGTGAAGTGATCGATGTAGCCAGTATCAGCCCTTTAGATATGACTACAATTCTAGCCTCCGTGAAAAAGACGGGGCGCGTTGTGATTGTACATGAGGCCCCTAGAAATGCGGGTATAGGTGCAGAAATAGCTGCAACCATCGCAGAGAGAGCACTCTTAGATCTACAAGCGCCTATTGCTCGGGTAACGGGTTATGACACTGTTATGCCCTATTTCCGTCTTGAAAATCACTACCTACCTAACACTCAAGACATCATCGACAGTATCAATGAGACATTGGAGTTCGCATGAAATATTTCAAACTACCAGATCTCGGCGAAGGACTTCCTGAAGCAGAAATTGTGGAATGGAATATCAAAGAAGGTGATTCTGTAGAAACAGACCAAGTACTCCTGTCTGTAGAAACAGCCAAAGCGATTATTCAAGTACCCTCTCCGCAAGCAGGTGTGATAGCGCATCTATTTGGGCAGCCAGGTGATGTTATCCACACTGGAGAGCCCCTATTGGAATTTGAAGGTGAAGAAGACAGTGACAGTGGTACTGTTGTCGGTGAAATTCCACAAGCAAACACAGACTCCACTACTCAAGATTCCTTCTTTATTGGTGCCGCTCCAAGCAGCCAAATCAGTGCAACAACACAGAAAGCGACACCAGCAGTAAGAGCCTTAGCCAAACGCTTAAATATCGATTTAAACCAAGTAAAAGGTAGCGGACAACAAGGCAACATCACGCCAAAAGACGTTGAACAAGCCGCTCGACTGGATCAAACCCATGGCAAAGCTGAGCCTTTACGTGGGGTTCGTAAGCATATGGCGCAGGTCATGAGCAAAGCGCATAGTGAAGTCGTGCCTGTCACTATTCATGAAGATGCAGATATTAATAGCTGGCCTAAAGGCACAGATATCACACAACGGTTAATCCATGCCATAGCAGAAGCCTGCACAACAGAACCAGCAATTAATTCGTGGTTTGATGGCAATACCCTCAGTCGGCGAATACATTCCAAAATTGATCTTGGTATCGCGGTTGATACAGAACAGGGATTATTTGTTCCAGTATTACGTGACATTAGTAACCGCTCACCTTCCCATCTACGAGAAGGATTAAATCTTCTCCGTACAGATGTCAAAAACAGAACGATCCCTGCTTCTGAACTACAAGGAGCCACAATCACGTTGAGTAATTTCGGCACTATTGCCGGACGTTACGCAAATCCACTTGTGGTTCCCCCACAAGTGGCAATTATTGGTGCAGGCGTTATTCGCAAACAAGTTGTAGCCGTAGGTGAGGAAATAAAAATTCATCGTATTCTTCCTATTTCACTTACCTTTGATCACCGCGCACTCACTGGCGGCGAAGCGGCTCGATTTCTAGCTACGTTTATCCAAAACCTTGAACTACAAGAAATATAAGTCCTTATAAATCATAAGATTATTAAACGATGAAACCTTAAGGAAAGTTTTAGAGTCAAATGTTCAGAGTTCAAAAATGTGAACTACACTAACTACAGGTAAGCAAGCAAAACAGCCTGACATAATTATTCAAAAATCCAAATAAGCTTGGCTGAATAAAGGTGATTTGTATGAGTATCTTTGACCACTATAAAGCCCGCTATGATTCTGTTCAGCAGGAAGAATACAGTTTGGACGAATATCTCCAACTGTGTAAACAGGACCCTATGATCTACGCTGATGCGGCTGAACGTATGCTGCAAGCGATCGGTGAACCTGAAATGGTTGATACCGCTGCTGATCCAAGACTAAGTCGTATTTTTTCGAACAAACTGATCCGCCGTTACCCTGCATTTAGCGAGTTTTATGGTATGGAAGATGCGATCGAAAATATTGTCTCCTACTTTAAACATGCGGCTCAAGGTCTAGAAGAACGTAAACAGATCCTTTACTTACTTGGTCCAGTGGGTGGCGGTAAATCGTCCTTGGCCGAACGCCTTAAGCATTTAATGGAGCACATTCCATTCTATGCCATTAAAGATTCACCTGTTTTTGAGTCACCTTTAGGTCTATTCAAACCGGAAGAAGATGGTGTCATTCTTCAAGAAGAATACGGTATTCCTTCACGCTACTTAAAAGGCATCATGTCACCTTGGGCGGCCAAGCGTTTACACGAATATGGTGGGGATATTTCTAAATTCCGTGTAGTAAAACTCTACCCTTCTATTTTGGATCAGATTGCCATTGCCAAAACCGAACCAGGTGATGAAAACAACCAAGATATTTCTAGCCTTGTGGGTAAAGTTGATATTCGTAAATTGGAAGACTTCCCACAACATGATCCAGATGCTTATAGTTTCTCTGGCGCGCTCTGTCGTGCCAATCAGGGCATGATGGAATTTGTGGAGATGTTTAAAGCACCTATCAAAGTTCTCCATCCTCTATTAACAGCGACCCAAGAGGGTAACTACAACAGTACCGAAGGCATGGGGGCCATTCCTTACGATGGTATTCTCCTAGCCCACTCGAATGAATCAGAGTGGACAACCTTCAAAAACAATAAAACCAATGAGGCCTTTATCGATCGTATCTACATCGTAAAAGTGCCTTATTGCTGCCGTGTCACTGAAGAGATCCATATCTACGAAAAACTTCTAGAAAACAGTTCGTTAAACAACGCACCCTGTGCACCAGATACGCTCAACATGCTTGCTCAATTCTCAGTTTTATCAAGAATGAAAGAACCTGAAAATTCTAGCTTGTATTCAAAAATGCGTGTTTATGACGGCGAAAATCTAAAAGACACGGATCCTAAAGCGAAATCCATGCAGGAATATAAGGACTCTGCAGGTGTTGATGAAGCAATGGATGGCCTTTCAACCCGTTTCGCTTTCAAAATCTTATCCAAAGTCTTTAACTTTGACCCTTCAGAAGTTGCAGCTAACCCAGTCCATCTGCTTTATGTTCTGGAAAAAGAGATTGAACAGCAACAATTCCCTGCTGAAATTCAAGATCGCTATTTGGGCTACTTAAAAGAGTTTATCGCGCCAAAATATATCGAGTTTTTGGGTAAAGAGATTCAGACCGCTTACTTAGAGTCTTACTCAGAGTACGGACAAAATATATTTGATCGCTATGTCACATACGCTGATTTCTGGATACAGGATCAGGAATATCGCGACCCAGAAACAGGTGACATATTAGATCGTCAGGCGATTAACGAGGAACTCGAAAAAATCGAAAAACCTGCCGGTATCAGTAATCCAAAAGATTTCCGACACGAAATTGTTAATTTTGTACTGCGTGCCCGTGCCAATAACAACGGTAAAAACCCATCTTGGATGGGTTACGAGAAAATGCGTACCGTTATTGAGAAGAAAATGTTCTCCAATACGGAAGACTTGTTACCTGTTATTTCCTTTAATGCGAAAGCCTCTACAGATGAACAAACCAAGCATGGTGAGTTTGTTAAACGGATGATAAAACGAGGCTATACCGAGAAGCAGGTGCGATTACTGTCCGAATGGTATATCCGCGTTAGAAAGTCACAGTAGTTAATCGGCAATAACAGTTGGTGAAGGCATTCATTCGGGCAAAGGCCTGCCCGAATGAGATGAAGAGCCTAAGTGCAGGCCATCTACGGGGATAGAAGTATTATGAGTTACATCATAGATCGCCGCCTGAACTCCAAGAACAAGAGCACGGTTAACCGTCAGCGCTTTCTTCGTCGCTATAAAAAACATATTAAAGATGCAGTAGAAGATGCGGTGAACAACCGCTCCATCAAAGAGATCGAACAAGGTGGCAGCGTTACCATTCCTCGCAGGGACATCTCCGAACCCATTTTTCATCATGGTGAAGGCGGCGTTCGTAATAAAGTTTTCCCTGGCAACAAAGAGTTTGTTGTAGGGGATCAGTTCCAACGCCCGCAAGGTGGCGGCGGTGGCGGCGGCAGCGGTGAAGGCCAAGCCAGCAATCAAGGTGAAGGGGAAGATGATTTCACCTTCCAGATCGATCAGGAAGAGTTTCTAGACTTTATGTTTGATGGTTTGGAACTCCCCTATCTAGTCAAAAAACAGCTAAAAAGCGCAACCCAATTTGAAACCCGCCGAGCTGGATTTACCAATGCTGGTAGCCCCGACAAGATTCATATTGTGCGTTCGTTAAAAGCAGCCCACGCACGTCGCATTGCCTTAACCGGCAAAGACAGACGCAAAATCCGCGAACTCAAAGCGGAAATTTTGAGCTTAGAGCAACGTTTACCCGATGATGATGCAGAGAAACAGATTTCAGCATTAAATTCCGAAATTGAAGAGATTAAACAGCGTTTAAAGCGTGTACCTTTCCTTGATGACTTTGACATTAAATACAACAATTTAATCAAAGTTCCCGTGCCTTCAAGCAAGGCCGTGATGTTCTGCGTTATGGACGTATCAGGCTCTATGACTCAAAGCATTAAAGACATGGCGAAACGCTTTTTTATCTTGCTGTACCTCTTCCTGAAACGGAATTATAAACAGATCGAAGTTGTCTTTGTTCGCCACCATACCCACGCCAAAGAAGTCGATGAACAAGAGTTCTTCTACTCCCGCGAAACCGGCGGCACGATCGTATCCAGCGCTTTAGACCTGACTTCAGATATTCTAGAAGAACGTTATTCCCCAGCAGACTGGAACATCTATGTAGCTCAGGCATCCGATGGCGATAACTGGGATGGAGATTCCAGTAAATGCTACCAGCTCCTTGATGAAAAGATCCTCAAGCAAGTTCAGTATTTCGCCTATGTAGAGATCACTACAGGACCCCACCAAAACTTATGGCATGAATACGAACGCCTACAAGCAAAGTGGGAAGAATGCTTTGCCATGCAACAGATAAAAACCCCAGCAGATATTTTCCCAGTATTTCGTAGTCTATTTGAGAAAAAGGTTGAGGGGGCAGCATGAAAAAACGCAGTCCAATATCCACCGGAGCTGAGTGGAGCTTTGAACTTATTGCCGAATATGACCGAGAAATCGCTCGCATTGCCAAAGACTTCGGCTTAGACACATACCCCAATCAGATCGAGGTCATTACCTCCGAACAGATGATGGATGCCTACGCCTCCATCGGCATGCCTTTAAACTATAACCATTGGTCCTTTGGTAAACAGTTTGTTGATACCCAACAAAACTATAAGCGCGGCAGAATGGGCCTTGCTTATGAGATTGTAATCAATTCCGACCCCTGTATCGCTTATCTAATGGAAGAAAACACCATGACAATGCAGGCCCTTGTTATTGCTCATGCCTGTTATGGTCACAACTCTTTCTTTAAAGGTAATTACCTGTTTAAAACTTGGACCGATGCCTCAGCGATTATTGATTACCTTCTCTTTGCTAAAAGCTATATCAGCCGATGCGAAGAAAGATACGGTGTAGATACAGTTGAGGAGCTACTGGATTCGTGCCATGCACTCATGAGCTATGGCGTAAATCGATATGTTCGCCCACAACCGCTGACAGCAGATGAAGAAAAAGAGCGCCAGCAAGCGCGGGAAGAATATATCCAGCGTCACTTAAACGACTTGTGGAACACGATTCCAAAAAAAGAGGAAGGAGCAACACCAGTTATTCAGCACTTCCCTAAAGAACCTGAAGAAAACATACTCTATTTTATAGAGAAAAACGCCCCACTTCTTGAACCATGGCAACGAGAGATTGTTCGTATCGTTCGAAAAGTGGCGCAATATTTCTATCCACAGAAACAGACCCAAGTAATGAACGAAGGCTGGGCTTGCTTCTGGCACTACACGCTTCTGCATCAAATGCATGAAGAAGGCTTAGTAACCGATGGATTTATGATGGAGTTTCTTCACTCACATACCAGTGTTGTCTACCAACCGCCATTCGATAGTCCTTACTTCAACGGCATTAATCCCTACACATTGGGATACAACATGATGCAGGACATCAAACGTATCTGTGAAGAACCAACCGACGAAGACCGCGAATGGTTCCCTGATATCGCAGGTTCCGATTGGAAAAAGACATTAGACTACGCCATGCGTAACTATAAGGATGAGAGCTTTATTCTCCAGTACCTCTCGCCAAAACTCATCCGTGAGCTAAAACTTTTCACCATTATGGATAACTCTGAAAAAGCCAATTTGGAAGTCACATCAATCCATGATGAAGCAGGCTACCGACAAGTCCGCGAAGATCTTTCTTCTCAATATAACTTAGGAAATAGAGAACCAAATATTCAGGTTTACAACGTAGATGTCCGTGGTGATCGCAGCTTAACCTTGAGACACTTTATGCATAATAAACAACCACTCGGTCAATCCACCGAAGAGGTACTAAGACATATTCATCGTTTATGGGGATTTGATGTCCATCTTGAATCAGTGCTTCCAGATAACACTGTGACCAAAAGCTATCACTGCCCTGAAATTCTTGCGGAAGGGAAAACAGAATCGCTACTCTAAACCAAGCGATAACTTTAGTTACTAACGGTTTATTCAGTATTTAATCCATTGGTAACACTGGATATACTGCATTCAAGTATCTAATACAGTGAGGAAAACCGATGGATTGCCTGTTTTGTAAAATCATAAATAAAGAGATTCCGGCCGAAATCATTTACGAAGATGAGCATGTAATTGCGTTCAATGATATTAGCCCTCAGGCACCGACACACGCACTCATTATTCCGCGCAAACATATCGCAACCCTTAATGATATTAGCGCAGAAGATACAGAAGTGGTTGGCCATGTGGTCAAAACAGCCAGCACTATCGCCAAACAGTTAGGCATTGATGAATCCGGTTATCGTACAGTATTCAACTGCAACTCAGATGGCGGACAAACGGTTTACCATATACATCTTCACCTTTTAGGTGGAAAACCTATGGGCTGGCCTCCATACCAAGAGAAGATGAAAGAAGCGCTTAGCTAGCTTTAATTATTTTCCTTACAGCTAAAAGAGAAAATAATCTTTTCTTTTAGCTGTGCAAACTACTTTTTAATCTTAAAATTTATACCCTAGAGAAATAGGGTTAAGGCTTTTCCTAGAGTTTAGAAACCGAGATACATTCAAAGTTATGCCAAAGGAACAACTGTTAGTTACTGAAAGCTATATTAGATCTAGCGAAAATATACCTTCTTATACTGAGCCATATAGACATGCATCTTATAAGAGAGCTTTGAGTGAACTAAAGGCAGCCTTACTGAGCGAAAACTCAATAATTCTTAAAGGAGTCGCAGGCACCGGTAAAAGCACACTTATAAATGAGCTTATTAATGAATTTCAAAAAACAGGGATTCCTGTCGCTATAATTAATAAGCCGTTAACAGAAGTATCTCAGCTTTATTCAAAATTATCAGACGCACTTAAATCTACAGCACAGACAGAAGATCTACCCCGCACGCTCCAATCAATCAAAGAAAAAGACCTATTCTGCCTACTCATAATTGATCAGCAAGCTATCAATTCTGACGATTCCGTAATCAACTCCTTACAGCAGTTATGCGAAATCGATGAAACTACTAAAGGAGCAATAAAACTAGTAGTAGTTCGCCAAGACTATATTGTTATTAACTCTGAAGGGCTTAAGCAGGCTGATTTTATTAACTGGATTAATACTGAAATAGTCCTAGATCTTTTTCAACTAGATGATATTGAAGGATATATTCATTACTTATCCTCCAAAGAGGGACTACCTAGCACGCCTTATGAAATTGGTACTGATTTATTGATAATCGAGCACACAGAGGGAAGAATAAACCGCCTAAATAAAATTTTATTACCTCTGATTCATAACAAAATAATAACGCCAGAAGATATCAATAGTTCGAAAAAAAATTCCTCTCGCTTATCAGCTGAAAAAATCGGCATGTATTCTCTTAGCCTGGTAATTTTTATAATTTTAGGCTTTGGGGTTAACTATTTCCTATATTCAAGTACAGAAAAAATTGAATCAAAAACTACGGAAGATACCCCTATTTTTGCAGAGCCTAAACCACTTCAGGAGAACCAAATTTTCAAAGTGCAGCCACCAAGTATCACTGTCACAGAGAAAGAACCGGCCTATGCTGATTTTAAACTTAGCGGATATAAAGCCGATACTGTCAAAAACCATCCCCCTGAATCAGAACAAAACGCGCTTACTCAAGAAGTATCAATTACAGGACAACCTGTAAATAAAACATCATTTAACAGTGCTGAAAAGATAAACATGTTTTCACTCAAGGAAAAAACTACTTTTCCAAGCGAGCGAAATGAAATAGAGGGAGGTTTTCAAACGATTAATAAAATTGAAAAACTTTCTAAAGTTGAAGTTTCTGCACCACAAGACGAAGTTATTTCACCTCTCACTCTAGCCACTGTAAAAATTGACCACTGGATAGCTGCCTGGCAAGCAAAAGATCTGAAAAATTATTTTAGAAGCTATAAACCTAACTTTACTGGTATATACGAAACGAATGAGCGCTGGGCTAAGAAACGACGCGATGCGATTAATCGCCCTAAGTGGATCAAGTTGATCAGAGAAAAACTACATAATATCAAGCTTTCGGAAAATAGAATTAAAGTAGACTTCTGGCTTCAGTACGAGGCAGCTAGCGGCTATAAAGACAAAACGCTAAAACAACTAACGTTAGTTAAATTTAATGGTGAGTGGTTAATAGACAAGGAACACAATATTAAGGTCGAAACCCATTAAAATGCTTACTCAGTGTACATTTTGTGGAAACTCATGGGCGTGCGCTGCAATCCACTCAATCGCAGCTTCTTCAGAATCTAGCTCTCGCCCCTCTTCTTCTAAGATTTTTTGACGATACTCTTCAATGTAGCAAACCTGTTCTACCATTCGAACAGCATAAGCTGTAGCCAGATCAGAAAAGCCAATCCCGACTAAAAAACCATTACCGTTACTTTTGCACCAAACAACATGACCGATAGTTTTAAAAGGTGGTGTCTCTAATGAGATCTCAACTTCTACAGCCTCACCTGGGGTCATTAGCTTTTCTGTTTCACAGGACAATCCACCTGCACTGACATCTTGCGTGGTAACTTCAGTTACGCTTTGGTTATTAGCTTGCTGATTACATAGCTTTATTGGAATCGCTGCAGGATGACGAATAAAACGACGAGGCATAACGTTTCTCCTCTACTACTGTTTAGTGTAGACCCAGAAACAAATAAGGGGCACTAAGCCCCTTAAAAATAAACAAAAAATACTTAATCAACCCTTAACCTTTCGCTAGCAACTCTCGCAGATCGATAATTGCTGCATTAGCTCGGGAAATATAGTTCGCCATCACCAAGGAGTGGTTAGCAAACAGACCGAAACCTCCACCATTAAGAATCATTGGACTCCAAACTGTTTCCTGAGTCGCTTCCAACTCACGAATAATTTGACGAAGACTCACACGCGCATTCTTTTTGTCCAATACAGGACCAAAATCTTGCTCAACCGCTTTTAAAATATGTAACAGTGCCCAAGCTGAACCACGCGCTTCATAAAATACATCATCTATTTCTAGCCAAGGTGTTTTAACCTCTTTATCAGAAGCAGTCTGCGTTGATTGCTCAGCAGCCGGATCGCCCGCTAAGTCTGTATTCACACGTTTCTGACCAACACTTGCACTTAAACGCTGAGATAGACTACCTAAACGCGTTTGCACATCACCTAACCAGTTATTTAGATTATCAGCACGCGCATAGAACTGAGCTTCAGATTCAGTAACCTTGGTCAGTTCCATTTGATATTTGTGTAGCGCTTCAAGGCCCTCTTTATACTGAGATTCCGAAGAAGGCAGCAACCAACTATTCGCATCAAAGTGGAATTGAGGCTCAGCAATTGTTAATTCTGGGTGCTCTACTGACTGAGACTGTGAACGGCTAAAGTCTTTACGTAAAGCACGTGCAAGGTCACGTGACTGGACCAACACACCATATTCCCAATTGCTGATATTATCTAACCAAATACCCGGAGGCGCCACATCGTTAGTGATATAGCCTCCTGGCTTATGCAATAGGGTATCCATCAATCGGTGAAGCGTATAAACCGTTGGATAACCAGTTGTCACTTTAACGCCCTGCTCCTCAGCATCCGTTTTAGCTTCTGCTACCGGATCAAATGCTGCAGGAGGGCAGCTCCAATAAATACCTAAAGGGACAGAGATAACGATGACTAGCATGATTGCGCTAAAAACAGCCCGGCTAATTTTGCCTCCTGGCATGTTGTCCCAAAAATCCAAAAACCAATCTATCAATAATCCCATGAGGTTCCTCAACTCTAACAATCCGTTTGGACGAAATAACTTGTCCAACTATTATCTATTGCCACAGCTTAACTGATCCTAAAGCCATTCGGAACGTTGCTATGGTCGAAGCAATAATTTCTTTTATACAAAATCTATATTACAACAAGGTGCTGCCCTAGATTCACGTAGACCAAATTTGAAAAATTACTCAAATAAAAGATACTTTAGTAATTCAAGTCAGTATTTGGTGTTTCTTCTTATGATGTTTAATCAAACATCATAAGAAGATGATATATATTTGCTATAGTGACAGGGACCTGCTGATTCATTCCTCCAGCAGCGTCACAAGGAGGGTGTAATTATGGTAGGACACGAAGGCATCAAACCCCTAAGGCTTTTATTCACACTACTTTCAGTGATCCTTTTATCTGCACTGACTGTTTTCGGTATTGCCCTTTGGAATGATGTTAAATCCAACCAATTCGATAAGCTATACAAACAAAATCAGACGCTAATCAGTCAAAGTCGGTCTTTCTTTGATCATCAAACACGTCTTATTGTCAAAACAGTCAAAGCACGCTTTATCGACAAAAATCTACAAGAACGCTCGGTTTTAAATGTATTTGAGTATCTTCTTTCAGCAACCGGTGAAGCAGCCACATTTGCCCTAATCGATACGAAAGGTAACGTGCTACTTAGTAAAGGAAGTATCAATCTACCGGAGTTATCAAGTCCAAATACTGTATTAGAAAACCTAAAGGTAAGCCGAACCGCTCAGATAGGTTATCTTCATAGAGCAGGCCTTCTGGGAGAATCTTTACTTCCCTTCTATGTCCCTATCTTGAATAACGACAAAAACATCATTGCCGTCGTGGTCGCTTTTTATCGTGTTCAAGGCAAAACCTCTCTCATGCAAAAATTTATTAGCCCAGATAACAATACAATCTGGTTGCTAGGTGAACACGGACAAGTACGTATGTCTTACCCTGTTCCTAAAGGGTTTGTTTCAGATTTATTTGGTTGGCGTTTAGCTCAAGAAACGGCCTCCGAAATCCAATATAACCTGCAATCTGGTCTAGTGAAGCAAGGACTAGAACTTAAAGTTAAAGGAGAGAAAGTCCTAGCAAACGTAGGTTATTTACCCGAATACAAACTCATCACGCTTAACTCTTATCCGGTCACGAATTTATTCAACTCTTGGTTAGAACGCATACGCCCTATAGGTACTGTATTTGTTTTATTCCTTCTTGCTGCATTGCTTGCCTACAGAGTTTCCATACAAATTAGCAAACGGATGTCCGACGCAAAGCAAAAAGCAGAACGTAAAGTTCAAAAATTATCTAAAGCGATTGAACAAAGCCCTAACAGCGTTGTGATCACTGATAACCTATGGTCGATAGAATACGCTAATAGCCACTTTGATCTAACTACAGCAAAGCCTAATGCCCATACTAAAGCCCGTGGACATAACATTATCGATTTTCCACCTTACAATGTTTTAACTAAAGACCTTACAAAGATCAGCGATGAAATTGCACTTAGAGGCAATTGGTTTGGTGAACGTAAAACAGATTTTGACGGTAAGTGGTACTCTTTCTCTATAAGCCACATAACAAACCCTGAAGAAGAACTCACCCATTATGTAGTTGTTGTACAAGACATAAGTAGCCGTAAAAAGGCGGAGGCTAAACTTTACAAACAGGCAAATTTTGATCCCTTAACAGGCTTGCCTAATCGCCGCAGAACTAATGAAAATCTTACAAGAGAACTACAAAACGCGTGGAAAAATAAACAGCAAGTTGCTGTACTCTATTTAGATATAGATAATTTTAAAGCGGTAAATGATACATTTGGTCACATGATCGGTGATCAATTACTACAACTTGTAGCTGGCAGGTTGGTTAAATGTTGCAAAGGGAAAGCACAGATATGCCACATTAGTGGTGATGAATTTTTAGTACACACAACGTATACAAAAACTCAAGAAGTAGAAACGCTAGCAGAGAATATTTTACATGATGTAGAGCAACCTGTATTGATTGAGGGTAAACAGATCTATATTTCTGTCAGTATAGGTATCTCACGCTACCCTGAGGACAACAATGAAGTAGTAGGATTAATCAAGTTTGCTGATATCGCTCTATTCGAATCCAAGAAGGATGGCCGCAACCGTTACAGCTTCTTTGACCATGAACTCGATAGACGCTTAAAGCGCCGTCACACTATCGAAACGGAGCTTCGCCAAGCGCTAGAGCGTGGTGAAATTCATATGGCCTACCAAAGCAAGAACAATATAGGTTCAGGACGTATTATGGGCTTTGAAGCCTTAATGCGCTGGAATAGTTCTGTATTAGGTCCAGTCGGTCCATTTGAGTTTATTGAAATAGCAGAAGAAATTGGTGTCATTAATGAGCTTGGTGAGTTTGCACTACGTCAAGCCTGTATAGATCTGATTGAACTACAGAAATTTAGTGACGCACCTTTGATCATGGCCGTGAATCTTTCAATCAGACAGCTGAATGATGATAGTGTCATTGATATGGTTGCTGGAGTGATCAAAGAAACTGGCATTGACCCTAGCAGACTTGAACTCGAAATCACCGAAAGCCTATTGGCAGAAAATATCGACAAACTACTGCCTCGTTTAGAAAAGCTGCTAGAACTTGGCACATCACTCACTATTGACGACTTTGGTACCGGTTATAGCTCTCTCAGCTATCTAACCACTTTCCCTGTCTCTACCTTGAAAGTAGACCGAGCGTTTGTAAAAGATATGGTTCATAACCAAGGCGATGCAACATTGACCCATACAATTATTACGATGGCGCATGCATTGAAAATGAAAGTAGTTGCAGAAGGTATAGAAGAAGAAGACCAACTAGCCATGCTAAGGGAGTTTGGCTGCGATATCGGCCAAGGTTATCTGTTTAGTCGACCTCTAGTATATAAAGAGATGGAAACCTTAGTAGAAACAGAAAACCTACCAAATACTCATGCTTTCAATTGCACCCTTACCTAAGTAAAGAAAAGTAGGTATGAAATAATAGAAAACGGAGTTTCCACAGAACAACTTAACCCAACTGAGCTTGCTCTTCTGGATACTGAAGTCGGATGTAATCCAAATGCCCTGATTCAAGCAACCCAACAAAAACCTCTACAAGGCGTTTATCAAGGTGACTACCGGCAATTCGTTGAAGCTCTTCAATCGCTTCTTGTTGAGTCCAAGCATCCTTATAGCTGCGTTTAGACACCAAGGCATCAAATACATCTACCACCGCAACGATCCTCGCTGCGAGTGGAATTTCATCACCCTTCAAACCTTTAGGGTAACCACTACCATCCACTTTTTCATGGTGAGCAACTGCTATATCCCTTGCCATGTTAAAAAAGGCATTCTTACCTAAGATCTTAGCCCCAATAGAAGAATGCAAACGCATAACTTCCCACTCTTGATTATCCAATGGACCAGGTTTATTAAGAATCGCATCAGGCGTAGTAATTTTTCCCACGTCATGCATCATGCTAGAAAAGCCAAGACGATTGACGACCTCTTCAGATAATCCAATCGCTTTACCCAACTCTTCTGAATACTCCTTAACTCGATTGATGTGATTACCTGTATCGTTATCTTTGTAATCACAAACCATCGCCAGTTTTTGGACTGTCTCTAAATTAGCTTCATACAGTTCCTGTGTACGCGCTCTAACACGCTCTTCCAAGTAACTATTAGCCTCATCCAACTCTCGATTGAGTCGCTGTTGCTCCTTATACAGGTGACGGGTACGAAGATGAGATCCAACACGCGCGCACAGCTCTTCATGGCTAAATGGTTTGGTTATGTAATCGCTTGCACCTGCCGTCAACAAATCGCATAGAAGCTCTTCTTGGTCGAACTGAGTTACGACAATCACAGGCACTTGATCGTATTGAGTGCAGGAGCGGATCAGATGGTTTAGCTCGATCCCATCCATCTCTGGCATCTCGACATCGGTCATCACTAGATCGATATCATCATGCTGTTGCAGCGTCTCCCACGCCTCCTTACCATTTTGGCAAAGTACCGGCGCACAACCTAATTGTTCAAGCATCTGACCATAGAGCGCTAATAAAGCCACGCTATCCTCAGCCACTAATACTTTGAATCGTTGTCCAGCGATGTGTTGGCTGAACTGCATTGTCTCTTTGCGCTCAATCACATTTTTCACTCTTTCAAGCAAAAAGTGTTGAGTGCAGTTTTTCATAATAAAATCGGTTACGCCTGCCTGAAAACAGTTACGTTTCAGATCCATAGAGCGTATAGAAGATACAACGATGATAGGAACTAAAAGAAATTCGGGACGGGACTTAATCTTTCCGGAGAATGCAACACACTCAGTATCCGGCAGTTCGGCTCCCAGAATAATGAGATCAGGAATATCAAAGCTAAGCGCTTTGTAACAGCTTTCACCCGTTTGATGCAGTTTCACGCGATAGCCTGCATCTTCGAGCACTGCTTTATAAAACGTTCGAATTGTTGAGCTGCCATCAACCACAAAAATGGTTTGTTGCATCCTTATATCTCCCAGAGGTTCCGTCCTGCCAGACCAAATAGTCTGGAACTACAATATATTTTCTAATTACTTATACCACCATGTTTTATAAGACCACACTAAACCTTAGGTTATTTTTAGCTTTTTTGTGACTCAACAACATGAAATTTTTAACTAATCACCCTTACGATAGCCAAGCTTTTCGTGGAAAGCTGACATGAATCACTAGCAAAAATGTTGCAGTGCGTCATAATCAGGTCATATACAATTATTACCTTCAGTTCTATCAATTAATGGGTAATACAATTTATTTTCGAGGTTTTGATGGTTATTCAAGAAAAACCACCGCTGCACGACCAGCTAGAATTTTTTATTGAACAAGCTGAAAAGGCTCGCCCTATCCGTACTGCTGTTGCCCATCCCGTTGATGGCAACAGTCTGATTGGCGCAGTGGAAGCAGCCGAGCATGACCTAATTATCCCTACATTAGTGGGACCTGAAGCAAAGATTAAAGCCGTTGCTGAAGAACAAAATCTGGATATCAGTCATTTTGAGCTCATCAATACCGAACATAGCCACGCCGCTGCAGAGCTAGCTTGTGAATTGATCAAGCGCGGTGAAGCCGAAGTATTAATGAAAGGACATTTAGGCACCTCAGAACTACTACGTGCCGTGGTCCACAAAACTAAAGGGATCAGAACTGAGCGTCGCTTGAGTCACGTCTTCGTGTTTGATGTACCAAACTATCATAAGCCACTGATCATCACCGATGCTGCGATCAACATCACACCGGATCTGTACTGCAAAAAAGATATCACTCAAAACGCGATCGATTTCTGCCGTGCACTAGGCGTTCAGACTCCGAAAGTAGCTATTTTATCCGCGGTAGAAAAAGTTAAGCCGAATATTCAAAGTACTATTGATGCAGCGGCACTTTGCAAAATGGCAGATCGCTCTCAAATTACGGGTGGCTTAATTGATGGCCCGCTAGCGTTTGATAATGCGATCTCGCAACAAGCCGCTATCGATAAGCACATAGTTTCCGAGGTATCTGGTGATGCCGATATTCTGTTAGCCCCTGATTTAGAATCTGCAAATATGATCGCTAAGCAGCTAATCTATTTAGCCAATGCTAAATCAGCAGGTATCGCATTGGGTGCAAAAGTGCCTATTATCCTAACAAGCCGTGCTGATAAAACGCTTGCTCGTCTAGCATCCTGTGCGTTGGCGTCTCATATGGTTCATCACAAAGAAAAGTAGGTCGTATGGAAACGATTTTAACGGTTAATGGCGGCTCCTCTAGCTTAAAATGCGCATTGTTTAAGTACACTGGCGCTAAGCTAGAGCTGCTATATAACTTTAAGCTGGGCAATATCCTTAATGATACCGCTCGCTTTAAAGTGAAAGATGCATCCGGTGAAGTTCTACTTAAGAGCACGCCAAGCTTTAGCGACGTGCCTAAAGAGCAACGCCACCAAGCCTGCTTAAAAACAATACTCGATTGGCTAAATGCTGAAGTCAGTGACAATACTCTATGCGCCTTCGGCCATCGCGTTGTTCATGGGGGTAGTCACTTTAGCGCGCCTATCCTGATTAATGATCAGGTATTAGATAAGCTGGCGAGCTTTATTCCACTAGCGCCACTGCATCAGCCTTATAACCTAAGACTGATCGAGGCCTGCAGAAACATAGCTCCAGACCTACCTCAAGTAGCCTGTTTTGACACAATGTTTCATGCCGAGCAATCCTCGTTGGAGCAACACTATGCCCTGCCTCGCAAATACACTGAGGAAGGTGTTCATCGCTACGGTTTCCACGGGCTTTCATACGAATACATTCAGCGCCAACTTGTTGAGCAGAAAAGCGGCCATCTAAAAACCGTCGTCTGTCACTTAGGCGCTGGCGCAAGTATGTGTGCTATCGGCGAGGGTAAATCTGTTGCCTCATCTATGGGCTTTACTGCAGTAGATGGCCTGCCGATGGGTAGCCGCTGTGGCAATATCGACCCAGGTGTTTTGCTTTACCTCCAGCGTCATCACAACCTTTCAGCAGATGATCTTGAAGCGTTGATCTACAAGCAAAGTGGCTGGCTAGGCGTGTCAGGTATCAGCTCTGATATGTTGGAGCTTGAACAAAGCGACCAACCCGAAGCTGAAGAAGCGATCGATATGTTCTGCTACCGAGCAGCACTAGAAATTGGTCGCTTATCTGCTGCACTCGAAGGTTTAGAGCAGATAGTCTTCACCGGTGGTGTCGGCGAAAACAGTGCCAATGTCAGAGAACGCATCCTTAAACGCTGTGAATGGCTGGGCGTTAAATTTAACCCTCATGCTAATTCAACCAACGACAGCATTATCAATGGTGCCGATTCTAAAGTGACTGTGCGCGTCATCCCGACCAATGAGGAAGCGATGATCGCCATGCACACTAAAGATTTAATGGCTTAATCGTCATTACGCTCAAACATTAAAAAAGGGTACTTACCAAAAGTACCCTTTCTTATGTCTATTTTATCCGCCAAGATTACTTCTTCGGTTTTTTCGGCGCTTTCTTCTTGCTACTAGCCGGTTTTTTCTTCTTTTTCGTGCCTGCCGCTTTACCAGACGCTTTTACTTTTTTCGGGCCTTTGTAGCTACCTACTAAGCTTTCGATCAATTTACGTCTAAAGCGGGTCTTCAGGTAACGTTCTATTGAAGACATTAGGTTCCACTCGTGCGGATCGATCAATGAGATCGCCTGACCTTCTTGACCAGCACGACCGGTACGGCCAACACGATGAAGGTAAAGATCGCCTTTACGCGGCATCTCCATGTTGATCACTAACTCAACCCCTTCCACATCCAAACCACGGGATGCGAGGTCAGTGGTTACCAAAACCTTTGTTGTGCCTTTACGAAAGCCTTCAATCGTCGCAAAACGACCTTTCTGCTGGACATCACCATGCAATAGAGCTGCTTTGAATTTGTGGTAACGCAAAAACCCATCTAAACGGCGCGCTTCTGTTTTACTGTTACAGAACACAATCGCCTTGTCGTACGATTCGTTTTCCAGCAACCAGCACAGCTGTTTATCTTTATGAGACTGATCATCAGACAGCAAAATGCTCTGCTTGATCCCCTCTTCAACTTCACGCTTTTGACCAACACGAATCCACTCAGGATCGACCAATAGCTTTTGAGCCAACGTACGGACTTGCGTTGGTAAAGTCGCAGAGATCAACAATGTCTGACGTGCTTCCGGGCAAAGGGTTAGGATCTGATCCAAACGTTCTTTAAAACCGGTTTCTAGCATACGATCCGCTTCATCCAGAATCAGTAGATCTAGGCTATCCAACTCAATAGAACGGTTTTCCAAATGCGGTACTAAACGCCCCGGTGTCGCAATCACCAAATCAGCACGCGCCAAGCGTTTTTCCTGCTGTTTAAAATCTTCACCGCCCACCAGCGAAACAGCATCTAGTTCTAGACCAGCAGCCAATTTATTAAACTGTTGTAACACCTGTTCAGCGAGCTCACGTACTGGTACAAGTACAATGGCTTTCGGCTGACGTGTTGGCGATTTACCTGCCGACAGTTCCTGCACTAAAGGAATCAGATAAGCTCCGGTTTTACCGCTACCCGTTGGCGAACTTGCCAACAGATCCATCCCTTCCAACAATAAAGGCACCGCCTTTTGCTGAACCTCAGTCGGCTCACTGAAGCCAAGCGCTTTAAGGTTCTCTTCTAACTGTGGATGTAGTGCGATATCAGAAAACATAGTGATTCCATAAACAAAGAAAGCGATGAACATTCATCGCTTTCAAAGATAACGTATAAAGATCAGGTTCGCTGCTTTCACAGTGAACTAGCAGATGTGGCTATGATACAGGATTTCCTAATAAGGTAGGATTAAATTTACTTTGGCTCCAAATAATCCCTTTTACATATTTTTACGATAACGCTTTGAATTTTCTAAATCTGCAATCGGAGCAAGCATCGCAAAATCAAACATATGGGTATCTTCAGAACGCTTTACCAAATTAGGCCAATCCTGATTAGCGAGAGCAGCTTTACCTATAGAAACAAAATCAGCATTTCCATTTCCTATTACGTGAATCGCTAACTGTGGTTCAACTACTCCGCCATTGGCAATAATCGGCAACCCGCTTATTCGCTTTGCCAAAGAGGCGAGAGAAGCACTTCCCTCAAACGCAGGCTCACTAAGTACCGGCTCAGTTGTATGTATATAATCGACTCCGCATTCTCTCATGAGCTTAAAGGTCGTTTCTGCTGCAGATTCACCTTCAGGCCACTCATAGTCTAGATCGTTGACTTTTTTCTGAGAAAGACGCACTCCGACAATAAAGTCTTTACCTACCGCCTGTCTCACAGACTCAATAACTTCTTTAAAAATTCGCAACCGGTTAACTAGAACACCACCGTACTCATCTGTTCGAAGGTTGGTGTATTGCGTCAAAAACTGATCCAACAGATAACCATTAGCACCATGTATTTCTACACCATTAAATCCCGCCTGTTTAGCTAATAAGGATGAAGATACGAAACCTTCTACAACCTCTTTGATATCTGAAGCTGCAAGAGACTTAGGTAATCGATAAGGGCCGTCTCCATAATAAAATGGCATCTGCTCACCTAAAGGCTGTACCTCAGAAGGAGCCATTGCCGTATTTGCAAACGGGTTGTATTGAGATAATGCTCCTGCATGCATCAATTGAGCTATGATAATAGCCCCCTTCTGCTGTAAGCTTTCAACGATTGGCCGCCAACTGTTCGCCTGCTTCACTGAACTAATTCCTGGCTGCTTTCGATAGCCTTGGCTAAATAATTTATCCGTATATAACCCTTCAGTAATGATTAGCCCAAACCCACCATCGGCATATCCCTCATAATACTCCTTCATGAGCGGCCCAACCGTCCCATCTTCATTTGCGCTCACCCTTGTCATAGGCGCCACCACAAGCCTATTAGAGGTTTCCAACTTACCCAGCTTAGAAGGCTTGAAGAGCATTTCTTTTGTCATCATCATTTCTCTATTCAAATATTAATGAATTTGCCTTTAGATTTTGACTTTCAACAAAAACATTGCAAACATCAAAAAAAATAAAACATTATTAACCTTTTGTTGAATATGAGTAACATTAATCAGCTAGAAAGCTTAAAAGTACTTAAAGCCGTGGTTGAAAACGGTAGTTTTACCGCAGCCTCAAAGAAGCTAAACCTTTCTACTGCGAGGGTTTCCAAAGCAATTGAACGACTAGAAAGTGAATTAGGAACAGTTTTATTCCATCGTAGTACCCGGCATATGCAAATTACCGACGATGGTGAGCGTTGCTACGCACGAGCAATAAACCTGATTAATCAATGGCAAGATTTAAAAGAAGAACTGATTGAGTCTCAACATTCACCTAAAGGTAATTTAAGGATCGGCGTTCCGATGACTTGGGGACTATCTGAACTAGCTCCCATCCTTGATGAGTTCATATTGAAATATCCAGACATCCGCCTTGATGTGCAGTTAAACGATCAACACGTTAACGTACTAGAAGAGGATCTTGATCTGGTTCTTCGATTGACCCATCAACTTATCGATAGTTCTTTAATTTGTAGAAAGCTCAGCGAATACCGACTCATCCCTTGCGCCTCTCCAGCTTACATAGAAGAATATGGAGAACCGCAACATCCTTTAGAGCTTAAAGAACACGCCTGCCTAATGTATAACCTTGCAGGGAATGCTCGTAAATGGCGATTTTTTAAAAGGCAGAAGCCAATTGATGTCTACCTAGAACCATTGTTACTTTCTAATAATAGTAAGCTGTTTCATTCAGCTCTGTTGGCAGGTAGAGGTATTGCCCTGATTCCTGAATTTGTTGTATCAGACGATCTAAACAGCCAACGTTTAGTCCCTATATTAAAAGACTTTGATACTACAACGTTGAATTTATACTCTCTTAGACCTGGAAGTCGTATCCCATCTTCTAGATTACAAGTTTTTCACGACTTCCTGTGTGAGCATCTAAAGAAAGTTGAAACAATAAAAAAGCAGCCCTAAAGCTGCTTTTTAAGATCTGTAATCGATCAGTTTCAATCAACACTTCGCTGCCTAACTGCTTCAAACAAACAAATACCTGTAGCAACGGAAACGTTAAGGCTACTCACTTCGCCCGCCATAGGAATTTTAACTAGCTGATCACAATGCTCACGTGTTAGGCGACGCATACCTTGACCTTCTGCGCCCATAATCAACGCCATAGGGCCGGTTAGGTTAGCTTGGTAAACATTTAAGTCGGTTTCACCAGCAGTGCCTGTGGTCCAGATACCGCGTTCTTGCAGACTTTTTAGGGTACGGGCAAGGTTGGTTACCAGAATGTACGGTACCGCTTCAGCTGCGCCACAAGCGACCTTAGCTGCGGTTGCGTTTAGTGGTGCAGATTTATCTTTAGGGGCGATAACTGCCTGTACACCGGCTGCATCAGCAGTACGCAGACAAGCACCTAGGTTATGGGGATCTGTTACACCATCGAGTACCAATAGGAACGGTGGTACATCAAGGTTGTCCAGAAGTTGATCTAGGAACTTTTCGTTGTGGGTTTGGATCGGTTTACACAGTGCGACAACACCTTGGTGGGAACCACCATCGGCTAGCTCTTCCAGATCGCGTTTGGTTACCTGTTCACATTGGATCTTCAGACCCATCGCCGTTTCATACAAACGCTGCATACGGTCATCATGACGACCTTTAGCGATCAGGATTTTCTGGATACGTTGTGCATCACGCTTAAGTGCAGTGTTTACGGCGTGAATGCCGAAAAGATATTCGTATTTCATTTAGCGAACTCCAACCCAATCGCCTGCTTGCTCACGTACCAGTGTAGCTAATAGCTCGATAAAGCTGTCTTGGGCATTCAGCGCTGGAATATACTCATAAGACTCACCACCGGCTTCCATAAACACCTCTTGGTTTTCGATAGCGATCTCTTCTAGCGTTTCCAAACAATCAGCTGAAAACGCAGGACAAGCGATCTGCAGAGACTTAACACCTTTCTCTGGCAAAGATTCCAATGTCTTATCAGTGTAAGGCTGCATCCACTCCTTAGGCCCAAAGCGGGATTGGAAGGTCGTCATCCACTCGGTATCAGCAAGACCTAGTTTAGCCGCCAACAGCTCAGAGGTTTCATGACATTGTTTTGGATAAGGGTCACCCTTATCAAAATACTCTTTCGGAATGCCATGGTATGAAAGGATCAATTTATCCGGTGTACCGTGTTCTGTACGGAAATTTTGTACCTGATCGGCCAAGGCAGCAATATACTCTGGATGGCTGTAATAGGAGTTCACGATACGAATATCCAGAACTTCACGCTGTTTAAGCTGGAACTTTGCTACCTGATCATAGATAGGTGCCGTCGTGGTTGCTGAATATTGCGGATACATAGGTACCAATAGAATTTTGTGGTAACCACTCTCTTGTAACTTTTGCAAACGAGGCGTCAGACCCGGCTTGCCGTAAGTCATCGCCGAGAATACATCGGGTGCATGTTCACCATGCTTTTTCTGAAGCAAAAGATGAAGACCAGCCACCTGTTTGTCCAGGATCTTACGCATTGGAGAATCGTCTTCCCAAATGCTGGCATATGCTTTAGCCACTTTACCCGGACGAACATTAAGAATGATGCCGTTCAATACAGATAACCAGAATAAGCGTTTAACACACTTACCCTCGACTACGCGCTGGTCAGATAAAAACTCTTTTAGGTAACGACGAACAGCGCCTTTTTCAGCTTTGTCAGGCGTACCTAAGTTCACTAATACAACGGCGGTTTTATCTGTTTGGCTCATTCAGCATCTTTCCTTTTAAGTAAGAGGGAGATTATCTCGAAAGTACAGCTAAAAGCCTATAGTAAGGGGAAATTATAGGCATAAAAAAACCGTACCCGGTGGGTACGGTTTTTTAAATCTTTTAGATCAATGCTAATTAAGCATTTTCCAAACCAGCGAATACGCCGTCACGGATATCATCTACAGAACCCACACCAGCTACGTAAACGTAAGAAGGTGCAGCAGCTGCGTCTTCTTCAGCCCAGCCTTTGTAGTAAGTGATCAGTGGAGCAGTCTGGTCATGGTAAACTTTCAGACGGTCACGTACAGTGTCTTCTGCATCGTCAGCACGCTGAACTAGGTCTTCGCCTGTTACGTCGTCTTTGCCTTCAACCTTAGGTGGATTGAATACAACGTGGTAAGTACGGCCAGAACCTGGGTGTACACGGCGACCCGCCATACGCTTAACGATCTCTTCGTCAGCAACATCAATTTCAACTACAGCATCGATGTTAACGCCAGCATCTTTTAGAGCATCAGCTTGTGGGATAGTACGTGGGAAACCGTCGAATAGGAAACCGTTTGCACAATCAGATTCAGCGATACGCTCTTTAACTAGACCGATGATGATGTCATCAGAAACAAGCTGGCCTGCGTCCATAACTTCTTTGGCTTTCACGCCCAGAGGGGTACCCGCTTTTACCGCAGCACGTAGCATGTCGCCAGTAGAGATCTGAGGAATGCCATACTTCTCAGTGATGTATTGTGCCTGAGTACCTTTACCTGCGCCTGGTGCGCCCAGAAGGATAATACGCATACAGGAAACTCCTAACTAGTAAGTTTAAAATTTTAAAGTTGTCGCCATCCGATCTATGTTGATCGAATAAGCAGAAATCTGTCATAAAAAAATGCTAATGCCGGACGATACCATGACCTTAAAAGCGAACAATTCGACATTAGGACTACCAATACAGGACTTATGGAACCAAGGTATAAGTCCGTTAGTTTGATAGGTAGTCATCGTCAAAGCGGCCCCATCTCCAGCAAACTTACTGGAAGTTCGGGAGTTTCAACAGCGGCTTTGAATTAAAAATCTGTATAAGAGACTACGTTATCAAGTCACTGCAGCACAAGCAATTATTGCTGCACCGCAGTAACTTAGATCATAAAAACAGCGAAAATCGCTTAAAAATCAGCTTATCCAGTATTTCGCATACCAGCGGAAATGCCCGCCATAGTTACCATTAGCGCTTGCTCTAAGCGTTCATTTGGCTGGTTACGATCTCGATGAAGCAACTCTGCCTGCAAGAAATGCAGCGGATCAATATACGGGTTTCGCACATCGATCGACTGGCGAATCACAGGGCTGGCATCCAATAAGCCATCTTGCTCTTTAATCTGATTGATCAGACCAACAATATCACCAAGACGCTGGCGTAAACTTGAGCCCAATACACCTAGCTCTTCAGAAACCAGCTGCTCATCATAGTAAGCTGAGATGTTACGATCACTCTTCGCCAATACCATCTCTAGCATGTCGATGGTCGATCTAAAGAATGGCCATTTCTGGTACATCTCTTTTACCAGCGACTGACTGCTCTCATTCAGCGCTTCTTGCAACGCTTTATCACTACCCAACCATGCTGGCAGCATTAAGCGAATCTGCGTCCACGCGAAGATCCATGGAATTGCACGTAGACTCTCTACCCCACCATCCTGTCGGCGTTTGGCTGGGCGCGATCCCAAAGGCAGTTTCGCTAGTTCTTGTTCAGGCGTAGCTGCACGGAAATACGGCACAAACATCGAGTTTTCCCGAACAATGGCACGGTACTCGGTTAAGCCGCGTTTAGCCATGGCTTCCATCTGCTCACGCCACGCTTGCTCTGGCCCAGGAGCCGGACTAAGCGTTGCTTCCAATACGGCGCCTGTGCACAACTCTAAGTTACGAATCGCCAAATCAGGCATACCGTACTTAAAGCGGATCATCTCACCCTGTTCGGTTAAGCGCAGACTATGATCTACCGAGCCCGGAGGCTGTGCCAAAATCGCTGTGTGGCTTGGCCCCCCGCCACGACCCACTGTACCACCACGACCGTGGAACAAGGTTAAGTGAACACCATGATCTTTACATAGCTGAGTTAGCCCTTCCTGCGCCTTAAACTGGCCCCAAGCCGCAGCCAATTGGCCTGCATCTTTGGAGGAATCGGAATAACCGATCATCACCTCTTGATGACCTTGAGTGTAGGCTTTGTACCAATCAACGCTTAACAAGGCATCGATACAATCACGAGCATTTTCAAGGTCATTCAGGGTTTCAAACAGCGGTGCAACTCGCATGTTATGGCTGATGCCCATCTCACGTAGAAGCAAGATAACGGCTAGTACATCGGAAGGATGGCTGGCCATAGAGATTACATAAGAGCCTAATGCGCTCTTATCGGCTGTCGCGACTACCTGACAAGTATCTAGAACTTCCTGCACCTCATCTGATGGCACCCACTCATTTGGGAACAACGGACGCTTGCTTTGTAGCTCTTTCAACAAGAAGCTTTGACGCCCCTCTTCTGTCCAGCCACTGTATGAACCTAGGCCATAAAACTGTGATAGTTCTTCAAATACTTGTGCATGACGATCAGAGCTTTGACGAATATCCAACTTCACTAAAGTTAGGCCGAAGCAAGCGATACGACGGATAATATCTTCCAGCGCATTCTCTGCAATAATGCCCATACCGCACTCTTGCAAAGAGCGATAGCACAGCATCAACGGTTCTAGTAGCTCTTCCTCGTGGACATAAACGTCGTAATCGCCATCAACGTCGCCTTTCAGCTGACGCGCAACCCAGTTCTTTGTGCCCTGCAAACGGCTACGTACTTCACCCAGTAACTTACGATAAGGTTCAGCACAGTCACCAACGCGGGCCATCAGTTCTTTGCTAGCCTGATACATTGATAGTTCGGCACGCAAAGCATCGACATCTTTCAGATAAAGATCAGCCGCCATCCAACGAGAAAGCAGTAGCACCTCTTCGGTAACTTTGGCCGTTACGTTCGGGTTACCGTCACGGTCTCCACCCATCCAAGAGGCGAAACGAATTGGCGAGCTATCGAGCGGCAAACGCTCACCCAGTGTCTCATTTAACTGCGCATCTACACGGCGCAAGAATTTAGGCACCGCAGTCCAAAGGGAGTTTTCAATTACCGCAAAGCCCCATTTCGCCTCATCCACTGGTGTTGGGCGTTGCTTACGAATTTCATCGGTATGCCAAATCTGTCGGATCAATTCATCCAAACGAACTTGAGCTTCCTCATCACCTCGGTCTAAGCGACGTAGGCAGTCAGCAATATCATCGTATTTTTGGATTAAGGTACGGCGGTTAACTTCTGTAGGATGCGCCGTAAGCACAAGATCGATCTGGGTATCACACAAAGAATCCGCAATCTGTTTAGGCGTAAAACCTTTCTGACGCAGTTGGGCAAACAGAGTACAGAGAGAATCGGGAGTACAAACATCGGTGACTTCAAGGTAACGACGTACCCTGTGGTGCTCTTCGGCAATATTGGCGAGGTTTAAAAACTGAGTAAACGCACGGGCAACCGGTAATACTTCATCTTCGCCCAGTTCACGTAGCGCTTTGAGTAGCTCTTCGTGTTCCGGGTTTTCTTCCGTACGTCCCTCTTTCGCTAACTGGCGTACCACTTCAATCTTATCAAACAGTTCATCACCAAGGTGTGCTTTTATGGTTTCACCAAGGCTAGAACCAAGCATTCGAACATCATCGCGTAAAGCTTCGTGCAGATTGGTCATATATCCCTCCTGACGCAAAAATTCGCATACCGATGGAGTCGGTTTTCTTCGATGCTAACCCATTAAAAAGAAGAAAAACACTGTAGATTCAGTTAATTATTTAAGGAATAGCGCGCTAAAACAGGGCTATCAGAGAGGTATGTAAGGAGGTGTAAAGTGCTTAAACTGCATGCTAAAAGCCTGCTACGAAGCTTTAAAAGCAGTTACAGACCTTTAGCTTTAGCTTGATCCCAAAAAGCATCTAATTCGTCTAAAGAGAAACCATCCCAGTCACGATCAGATGCGAGTACTTGGTCTTCAACGTAACTAAAACGACGCTCGAATTTTTGGTTGGTTCCACGCACAGCATGTTCAGGGTTTACACCTAGGTGACGGGCAAGATTGACCTGAGCAAATAGCATATCGCCCATCTCATCAGCGACCGCAGCTTTATCACCGGACTTAATGGCTTCACGAAGCTCTGCTAGCTCCTCTTCCATCTTATCCAATACAGCTTCAGTTTCGTTCCAATCGAAACCCACTTGTGCAGCACGCTTTTGCAATTTCGCAGCACGAGACAGTGCAGGCAAAGCACGCGGTACATCGTCTAAGACTCGACTGATACCTTTAGCTTCTTTAGCATCTCGCTCTTGCTGTTTGATCGCTTCCCAATTGCGCTTAATCTCCTCTTCCGATATCGGATTATCTGCACAATTGGAGTGCAAGGTACCATCTGGAAAAACATGAGGATGGCGACGAACTAACTTCTCGATCAGGTTGTTTACGACTGTGGAAAAGTCGAATCGCTGATCTTCAGAACCCAGCTGGGTATAAAAGATCACTTGGAACAGTAGATCACCTAACTCGTCGTTTAGATGTTCCCAGTCTTCACGTTCAATGGCATCTGCAACCTCATAGGCCTCTTCCAAGGTATGCGGCACAATAGTGGCGTAGGTCTGCTTAAGATCCCAAGGGCAACCGGTTTCAGGGTCACGCAAACGTGACATCAGATAGATAAGATCATCAATTGTGTACTGAGCCATAACGCAAAAAACCTTTAATAGCTTATTAGCTAGTACCACCGCGTTGACGGTGAACTTCCATAACGTTTGGCACCTGATTGATCTTGTCCATAATACGACCCAAAAGATCCAGACTGGAGATCTCGGTAGTCAGAGTTAGACGTGCAATATTGTCGCGTTTATCTGACAGAGTATTCGCAGCAATAATGTTTAGATCTTCTTCCGCCATCAACAACATAACATCACGCAGAAGACCAGAACGGTCGAACGCTTCGATATAAATGTCCACAGGGTAAGTTGTTTGGCCTGTTTCGCCCCAATCAACTTCGATCACCCTTTCAGGCTCACGTTCCTGCAACTGAATCATGTTGATACAGTCTTCGCGGTGAACAGAAACACCACGGCCTTGAGTGATATAACCGGCAATAGGATCGCCCAATACTGGCTTACAGCAGCTCGCCATCGTAGTCAGCAGGTTACCCACACCACGAATTCGGATTCCTTCTGGCTGACCAGAATCACCTGCACTTTGTGCAGGTAGCGCCAGATCAAGCTGCTCTTCCTCTTCACGCAGTACCTGCTTCTGAGCGGCATTAATGATCTGCGACAGACGTAGATCACCCGCACCTAAAGCGGCATACATATCTTCAGTATTCTTGTAATTAACCTGTTCAACGATCTGATTAATATCTAGCTCGTCCAGATCAATTGCCAAACGCTTAAACTCTTTCGCAACGATTGAGCGGCCGGCATCGGCATTCTGCTCTTTCGCCTGGAACTTGAACCAGTGTGCAACTTTGGCACGCGCGCGTGGCGTAGTTACAAAGCCAAGGTTGATGTTTAACCAGTCACGACGAGGACGTTCTTCGTTACCCGTCATGATCTCGACCTGATCTCCGGTCTGCAGACGACGGTTTAGTGGAACGATACGCCCATTAATTTTGGCACCACGGCAACGGTGGCCAATTTCGGTGTGAACGCGGTAGGCAAAATCAACCGGCGTCGCACCTTTAGGCATGTCGATAACATGGCCATCAGGGGTAAAGATGTATAGGCGATCTTGAACAACATCACCACGCAGCATGTCACCAAACTCTTCGCTTTCGCCCAAGTCATCGTGCCATTCAAGTACCTGACGCAACCATGCAATCTTGTCTTCATAGGCATCACTGCTTTGCTTAGTGTCTGTGCCTTTATATAGGTGATGGGCACATACACCTAGCTCCGCCTCTTCGTGCATATCGAAGGTACGGATCTGAATCTCTAGAACCTTACCTTCTGGGCCAAATACAGCGGTATGCAGGGAGCGATAGCCATTCGGTTTTGGTGACGCGATGTAGTCATCAAATTCATGCGGAATATTGCGCCATAAACTGTGCACAATACCCAGTACCGCATAGCAATCTCGGCTTTGCGGCACCAAAATACGTACAGCACGAACATCGTAAACTTGGCTAAACTCGATATTCTTACGCTGCATTTTGCGCCAAATACTGTAGATGTGCTTAGCACGACCGCTAACCTCACCATCAATATTGACGTTTTCTAGCTCGCTTTCTAAACGTAGAACTACCTTATCGATATAGTCCTGACGGTTTAAGCGCTTCTCATCCAGAAGCTTGGCAATGTGTTTATAGTCATTAGGCTTTAGATAGCGGAAGGAAAGGTCTTCCAATTCCCATTTGATATGACCGATACCAAGACGGTGAGCAAGCGGCGCGTATATATCAAATACTTCACGCGCCACAAGATAACGCTTGCGGCGACTGCCGTCTTTTACACCTCGAATAGCGCAAGTACGCTCAGCAATTTTGATCAGCGCCACACGCACATCATCAATCATCGCCACCAGCATCTTACGGACATTGTCCATCTGAGTAGTTTCACTACCCAATACGCTTTCATCGATTCGAGGGTTTTTGCGGCTACCGATTGCAGCCATTTGGAGAACGCCCATGATCAATTGGGCGATGCCTTTATCAAACTGTTTACGAACACGTTCGATAGGCAGTTTACGTTCACGCACTGCGCGATAAAGAATAGCGGCAACTAGGGAATCTTGATCCTGATGCAGATCCGCTAAGATCTGCGCCATTTCTAGGCCTGTACGGTAGCTATTATGGCTATTTTCAGCCCAAACATCTTCTGATACTTCGCTTTTATCCTGCGCTTGCTTTGCCATTTCACAAGCACGACGAATAACATCGATATCTTCAATGTCTGTAAGATCTTGAAGATGCTCCAACCAAACATCTAGATCTACAGATCCATCGTCTAGAATTGGCTGGTCTTGACGTACCTTAACCATGTTCTACTACTGCTCCCAGAAATTAACCCTACCGTTTACCGGCTTTTATTATTATTTTTATCTGCACTAAATATATGGGCTAGAAGTGATTAATCAACTTCTGCTCCCAACTCATGCGGCGCATATTCTATTCCTTCAGAAGCCAAAGCGCGAATTTCTTATGCATTAAGACCAACTAATATTTTATGCCAAGCACAAAAAAAGCCCCATTGGGGCTTTTCTATATTGTTAATCCACGCCTTTAAGACCTTGAATTAACCGTTAAACACACCAGTTGAAAGGTAACGATCACCACGGTCACAGATAATACACACAATCACCGCGTTCTCGACTTGCTCAGCTAAACGCAAAGCACCAGCGACAGCCCCGCCAGAAGATACACCACAGAAAATGCCTTCTTTCTGCGCCAATTCACGCATAGTGTCTTCCGCTTCTTGCTGACCAATATCCAAAACTTTATCTACACGGCTTTCATCAAAGATCTTTGGTAGATATTCCTGCGGCCAACGGCGAATACCAGGAATCTGTGCACCTTCACTTGGTTGCAAACCGACAATCTGAACATCAGCGCTTTGCTCTTTAAGGAAACGAGAGGTTCCCATAATGGTACCTGTAGTCCCCATAGAGCTGACAAAGTGAGTCACTTTACCTTGAGTCTGTTCCCAGATCTCTGGGCCTGTTCCACGATAGTGTGCCTCTGGGTTATCAAAGTTAGAAAACTGATCAAGTACGATACCTTCACCACGCTCTTGCATCGCCTGGGCTAGATCACGCGCACCTTCCATACCCTCTTCTTTGGTTACAGGGATTAACTCTGCGCCATAAGCCGTCATAGAGGCTTTACGCTCTTCACTGCTGTTATCAGGCATGATCAGCTTCATCTTATAACCTTTGATTGCAGCCGCCATAGCTAAGGCAATACCTGTGTTACCTGATGTTGCTTCGATCAGAGTATCACCCGGCTTAATCTGGCCGCGATCTTCAGCACGCTGAATCATACTAAGCGCAGGACGATCCTTAACTGAGCCTGCAGGGTTATTACCTTCCAGTTTACATAGAATCACATTGCCGTTGCCCTGACCTATACGCTGTAGACGCACAAGTGGGGTCTTACCGACATAGTCTTCAATTGTTGGAAACTGCACGCTCATAGAATTTTTTCACCGTTATAAGAAACAAATAATAAGTTATAAAAAAGCTGTTTTTTATAGCCTATATAAAGGACACAAAAGTTTACCGAGGGTTCCCTAAAAGCACAAGAAATCTACTCTTCACAAACAAGCGTAGCCCAGCGCAATTTCGTTCAATAAATTGGTTTTAAGCACTGCCATAGTAAGCCAATATTTTACGTTAGAAGGTTTCCTATGTTTGCACTCACCCTATCTATGGCTGTCTTTGCCCTTGTCGGTGCGATTACCCCCGGCCCAGTTAATATTATTGCGACCAGTTCTGCTGCGGTTTATGGTTTTTTACGCACCCTGCCCCATGTGCTTGGGGCGACTATCTCTTACACATTGATTGTTTTGCTTGCAGGTGCAGGTACGCATCAGCTATTTCAAAACAATCCACAGCTATTAGTTATCCTTAAATATCTGGGCAGCGCCTTTCTTATCTATATGGCGTACAAAATTGCCACAGCAGCCAGTGAGTCCAATGAGCAAGAACAAAGCTCAACACCACCTACTTTTATGCAAGGCGCACTCAGCCAAGGGCTCAACCCTAAAGCCTGGTTAGTCTCTATCTCAGGTGTGAGTGTATTTGTACTAAACCAGTCCGAGCCTCAACTATATTTAGGTGTGTTTGGCGTAATCTCTTTTGCTGCGTGCCTGATTGGAGTTGGAACTTGGGCTATCGCTGGGCATCTGATTAAGGATTATCTAGCGCAACCCAAACAGCAAAAGCTATTTAACCGCATTATGGGCATAATGCTATTTCTAACGATTGCACCAATCTGGATAAATTAGCGCCTGAGTTAGCCGATGAAAAAGACCAGCAAACCCAACACTCAAAAGCCAGCCGAGTTTTTTGCTCGCTGTGCTTCGCTGCCTTTTATTGAAATGCGCTCAGCCCATCGCTCGGCAGCTTGCTACCAAACTCACTCCCATGATGAGTTTTCTTTCGGCGTGATTGATAACGGTAGCGCTAAATACCACAACCTGAAACAAGCTAATAAGATCCATCAAGGCACCACGGTAACGATTAATCCTGGCGATGCTCACTCCTGCAACCCTGATGCCAGAGAATGGTCTTATCGAATGCTGTTTATCGATACCGATTGGATTGGCGAGTTACAGAGCGAGCTATTCAACAGCAACAATCAGGATTACCTCGCGTTTAACCAAGTTCAGCAAAGTAACCCTAGCTTATTTGCGCAGTTTGATAGCCTGTTTAAGCAGCTCAGAGAGAACGACAATAAACTCGCTGCTGAAACTCTATTGATTGAATATCTGAAAGTGCTTTTCGGTAAAGACCTTAACACCCAAAGTGATCATAAGGCGCTGGATAACTTCCACATCCACAGAGTAAAAGAGCTAATCATGGATCAGCTCGATTCGCCTTGGTCTCTCGATGATTTTTGCGCCGAAACAGGCTTAAGCCGCTACCACCTGATCCGCAGCTTTAAACAGCAATACGGCCAAGCCCCGCATGCATACCAACTTAACCAACGAATCAACCGAGCTAAGCAATTACTGCAACAAGGGAACGGTTTAGCGGAAACAGCACTGGAATTAGGCTTTGCCGATCAAAGCCATTTTCAGAGGCACTTTAAGAAACGCGTGGCGGTAACGCCGAAGAGTTATCAATCATTTTTTGTGGGAAATGAATAACTAAGCCTGTTCCCTCACCATCGAGCATAGCCCTTATTAAAGCTGCTCAAATTTCCCAAAAAATAACGCACACCACAAAACAATGCATATCAATGGGATAAAAAATAACGGCTGAAACAAAAAGCCAAAGGGAAAGATCAAACCTCCACCAACTATCAGCACCCAGTTAGCTTTCGCCATCAGCTTATTAAACACTAGCTTGTAAACCGCTTTGTGAGAAAGCCCCATTACAGCTAAGAATAACCCTGCTAATCCACCTACCAGCTCTAATGATAAGAAAAAGCCAATAGAAATCATGATCCCGGTAGCCCCGCCCGCGGCTAATGACATATCGTGTATATGTTCGTATGGATTATCATCAAGTTTTGGCATAGCTGGAACTCTAGAAAGACGGTGCAATATACTTCGCTATTGCATTCAAATATTAAAAACGCTCTGTCACTTGAGCGATCATAGACAGAGAACACCACTAGCAAAGTACAAACTTGTCATGTTTATTCCATGTGACGGCTCAACCAAAATAATCAGATTTGTTCTGGATGAAAATCAACTAAAACGTTTGCTCAGCTCTCAAATATTTAAAATATTCATTCAGTGAACTGATCCTGCTTACCCCAAGCTTGCATAATCAAAGTTTGCCACGCTCTATACAAATTTAGATTTTCATCTGCAATTTCCATATAGGCGAGATCGTTATAGAAAACTGATAGAAACAAGCCTTCCTTCATCTCAAACAACTTATATTTATCAGCACCATTTTCTCTAACATTTTGAGAAATATAGTCCGAGCGGTTACAAAGCGTACAATCCTTAACTAACCCAGAGTAAAGGTGACCGAACGGAATCTTTTTACCTTTGCACCCTAAATACTCATCTTCAAAACTAGCTATTGAGCTAAGACTAGTATCAACCGTTATCGGATCCACAATCAAAGAAACCTTGTATCGATTTGGCAGAGGTAGATTAACTAAACGGTATTTGATCAAGAAAATACTTGAATCATAATTCCCTTGGGAGAGATATTGCTCTAAGTTCGCATTCTCCTTTGAAAAAAGCTGCTGGCGATCACAATCAGCAAATACAGAAACACTTAGTAAAAGTAGGAAGACAGTAAGCACATTAAACAAGACGCTCTCCTTGTATATCGCAAACGCTAGCTGGTTTCAGAGTAAAAATTCCATTAACAATCTCACAAAACTAACCCTATCTTAAGAATAAGAACTTTACCCACCCGTAAGATGTTTATTAATTACAGGGATAGCAACAAGAAACACACTAAATACCCACTGCAAGAAGAACACTTTTTTAGTTTCATCTAACAATTCAACTAGCTCATCTGAAAGCCCTTTCTCCTTATAACGCCCCCATAACGCTAGGGTCACCAAATGAATATCAGCAATGTTCCCTTTATAATCTCGAAATGGAATTACCATACATTTTTCTAATAGTTCGATTTGATCACTGTTACGTGCTGAGTTCATACACTCAGCGACTTTTCTGTAGTAGATAACAACCAAATAAATCACAGAAATTAATACAGATATAAATACTATGAAAAACACACTATCTCCCTTATTAGACTAACTCTCCGTGAAATAGCCTGCATACCAATAACTGAATAGCACACACTTCACCATCGAATCCTATTATCTCCACCAACAGAAAGAGTCAGCCAACATAACAAGATTACTTGTGGAAGAACACCAACCGAGTTATCCCACCTCTTGTCCACAAACGACAATTTTTACCAAATGAAAAACATCCCCACCTTCTGTGGATAACTCAGTGAATAGTTTTTGGGTAGATCGCTGAAAGGCACTAATTACGTTGAATTCAGCAAATAGTTTAAAATTTAACCCAATAAAAATTAATCTTTTAATTTCAATTAGTTATATAAATCAATAAGATTTTTTAAACTTTTAAAAATTAATTAATGCAATATTGACAAGGAAAATTTTTAGCTGTGCACAAGAATAATGCACAGCGGCGAAATCCACAGATATCACCGCACTTTTTTGTAGCTGTGCATTATTTTTTAGTGCAAAGAAAGGATTAGGAAGTGCCCACTTACTCGTCAGGCATCTCTACTTCGATGTGTGTTTTGGGGATACAGCAACAGGTAAGCACTTCGTCATCCTGCAGGTCCAATAAGCTCTCTTGAACATATTGAACTTCACCTTCGATCAGGCGAACTTTACAACAGCCACAGTACCCACCGCGGCAGTTGTATGGCGCTGGAATCTCTTGTGCTTCCAGCGCGTCGAGTAGGGTCGGTTCGTACTGATAGTAGAACGTATGGTGATGGTTAACTTTGATGCGTGATGGGCCAGACATAAGCTTGCCTCTTATAGATCAAAGCCGTCGAAATCACCTTCATCCACCTCGTTGTCGATCTGACCTACAAGGTAAGAGCTGATCTCCGCTTCCTGCGGTGCCACTTGAACGTTGTCACTGATCAACCACGCGTTCATCCACGGTAGTGGGTTTTGACGTGATGGGAAGATCTCTTCCAAGTTCAACGCTTTCATACGTACGTTAGTGATGTACTCAACGTAGTCAGATAGGATCTGAGCGTTAAGACCGATCATCGAACCTTCACGGAACAGGTACTCAGCCCAATCTTTCTCTTGTTGAGCTGCTTCTTTAAAGATGGCGTAAACCTCTGGTTCACACTCTTTAGCAATCTCTTTAAAGACTGGATCATCAGCGCCAGATGCCATGATGTTTAGCATGTGCTGCGTGCCCGTTAGGTGCAGCGCTTCATCACGGGCGATCAGTTTAATGATCTTAGCGTTACCTTCCATGATCGCACGCTCTGCAAAGGCAAAAGAACATGCAAAACTTACGTAGAAACGGATCGCTTCTAGTACGTTGATAGATACTAGCGTTAGGTAAAGTTTCTTCTTAAGGTTACGCATAGACGTGTCGTAAACCTTGCCATCAACCGTATGTAGACCTTCACCGTGAATGCTGTAAACACTGGATAGGTTGATGAACTCATCGTACAAACGTGTCACAGAATCCGCACGGCGAATGATCTCTGGGTTTGTCACGATCTGATCGAATACTTCAGACGGTTCAGTGATGATATTACGAATAATATGCGTGTAAGAGCGGCTGTGAATCGTTTCACTAAACGCCCAAGTCTCGAACCATGTTTCCAACTCAGGTATAGAAACGACTGGTAGAAAGGCAACGTTAGGTGAACGTCCTTGAACAGAATCAAGTAGCGTCTGGTACTTCAAATTGCTCAAGAAAATATGCTTTTCGTGCTCCGGCATATTCATAAAATCTTTACGGTCAGTCGATAGATCGACCTCTTCTGGACGCCAGAAGAACGACAGCTGCTTTTCAATCAGCTTTTCAAAGATTGGATATTTTTGTCTGTCGTAACGAGCAACGTTTACGCTTTTACCGAAAAACATCGGCTCTTTAGTTGCATCGTGAGTACTGTGACTGAACGTAGTGTACGCCATCGGAGTGTTCGTTCCTGAAACCTGGATAAATCTAGTTATATTGCCTGCCACATTGTGACAGGCGCTCTACTCTGAGTGGTCAGTGGATAGCGGCAAACCTATTACAGTTTGCACGCACCACCTTCACAACCCCCGTCATCTGCTTGGTCAGAAGCACCATCACGAGTGTTATGGTAATAAAGGGTTTTGACACCGTATTTGTAAGCCGTAAGCAGATCTTGAAGAAGCTGCTTCATTGGTACTTTGTCGTTCGGGAACAACGAAGGATCGTAGTTAGTATTTGCAGAGATCGACTGATCCACAAACTTCTGCATGATACCAACAAGCTGTAGGTAACCAGTGTTATTTGGAATATCCCAAAGCAGCTCATACTGGTCGCGTAACTCGGTGTAACCCGGAACAACCTGCTTCATGATGCCATCTTTACTCGCCTTAACCGATACGTAACCACGTGGTGGCTCAATACCGTTAGTCGAGTTAGTGATCTGTGAAGATGTTTCACATGGCATTAGCGCTGTTAGGGTACTGTTGCGTAGACCAAACTCTTTGATATCTTCGCGTAGTGTTTCCCAGAAGTAGTGCAGTGGCTCTTCACAGAACTCATCTACTTCGCGCTTATAGGTGTCGATTGGTAGCAAGCCTTTCGAGTAAACAGTCTCGTCAAACTTAGGACAAGCACCGCGCTCTTTTGCTAGCTCATTAGAGGCTTTCAGTAGGTAGTACTGAACCGCTTCAAATGTTTTGTGTACTAGGCCGTTTGCGGAACCATCGGAGTACTTAACGCCGTTCTTCGCTAGGTAGTATGCGAAGTTAGTCACACCAACACCTAGAGGACGACGGTTCATTGTCGATGTATGCGCTGCTGGGATTGGGTAATCCTGATAATCCAATAGGTTATCCAACGCACGAACGATCAGATCAGCCAGGTTATCTAGCTCATCTAGGTTCTCTAGGGCACCTAGGTTAAACGCAGACAGCGTACAAAGTGCGATCTCACCTTCTGGATCATTCACATGCTGCAACGGTTTAGTTGGCAGTGCGATTTCCAAGCAAAGGTTAGACTGCTTAACAGGTGCAACAGCCGGATCAAATGGGCTGTGCGTATTACAGTGGTCAACGTTTTGAATGTAGATACGACCTGTCTGAGCACGCTCTGCAGCAAGAATACCGAACAGTTCAACCGCTTTGATTTTCTCTTTACGGATGTTTGGATCATTCTCGTATTGAACGTATAGACGCTCAAACTCATCTTGATCAGCAAAGAAGGCTTCGTATAGACCCGGCACTTCGTGCGGGCTGAACAATGTAATTTCGCCACCTTTGATCAAGCGAGTGTACATTAGCTTGTTGATCTGTACGCCGTAATCAAGGTGACGGACACGGTTCTCTTCAACACCACGGTTGTTTTTAAGAACCAATAGAGATTCAACTTCTAAGTGCCAAATTGGGTAGAACAGCGTTGCTGCACCACCACGCACACCACCCTGAGAGCACGATTTCACTGCTGTCTGGAAGTGCTTATAGAATGGGATACAACCTGTGTGGTACGCCTCACCGTTACGGATTGGGCTACCTAGTGCACGAATACCACCAGCGTTGATACCGATACCTGCACGTTGAGATACGTATTTAACAATCGATGCAGATGTAGCATTGATAGAGTCTAGGCTGTCACCTGTTTCAATCAGTACGCATGAGCTGAACTGACGCGTAGGTGTACGCACACCTGCCATGATTGGCGTAGGCAGAGATAGCTTAAATAGAGAAGTCGCATCGTAGAAACGCTTAACGTAATCCAAACGCGTTTCTTTCGGATAATCCGCGAACAGGCAAGCTGCCACTAGCATGTAAAGAATCTGTGGGCTTTCGTAAACTTCACCAGTCACACGGTTCTGGACAAGGTACTTACCCTCCAGCTGTTTAACCGCAGAGTAAGAGAAGTTCATATCACGTTTGTGATCTAAGTAGTCGTTAAGAACGCCCCACTCTTCTTCTGTGTAGTCTGCGATTAGGTGTTTGTCATAACGACCCGCTTCTACCTGTGTTGCAACATGTTGGTACAGGTGTGGTGGCTCGAACTGACCAAAAGCACGCTTGCGTAAATGGAAGATAGCCAAGCGAGCAGATAGGTATTGGTAATCCGGTGCATCTTCCGAAATAAGATCGGCAGCGGACTTGATTAGAGTCTCGTGAATATCGAAGGTTTTCATACCTTCGAAGAACTGTAAGTGAGCTTTAAGCTCAACTTCTGACGGTGATACTGCTTCTAATCCTTCAGCGGCCCAGATAACTACTTTATGGATCTTTTCTAGATCTAGCTTTTCTTGCCGACCATCCCTTTTGGTAACCATCAGATCTTGCTGCATGCGACCTTCCAAATAACACTCAGATATATTTGTAATTATGATCCTGCTTTTAACCCTGAACTTGCCGTTAAAATCTGGCAAAAGCATGAAAAATAACGCGATCATGCGGGCAGCAGGTTTTAGACTCTACTCTTTCAAGAGGCACAACATGTGGTGCTTCAAGTCATTCAAGACACTAAATATAGTGATATGAGAGTTGAATGCAACTCTTGATTTTGGATTTTTTAGAGTGTAGGCGAACGCTCTAATACAGCGAAATCATTGATATGACGGGGCTTTCAGGGGAGCTAAGATTTTTTACCTCAATCCAACTTTTTTTTATTTTTTTGACCCATGGCAAATCGTCAAATTCCGTGCCAAATTTTGGTGCATATTTAAAGTTTCATGTACGCTTTTGGCCGACAATATCCGAGTACCGCTCTAGGACAAAATCCTGTATAATTTGCACCCAATTTTAAGCTTAAAGCAGAGGTAGCCTAAATGCGTTTAGCAGAAATGGAAGCAATTGCTCTGAACATTGGTCTTGCAGTATTTGCTGGTTTTATATTCTTTATCATTTACGATCTAGCAAAAAAATCCAACGCCGGTAAATTCGGTACTGCCATTTTATTTTTTGCCCTAGGCTTAGGCTTGGCTGCCTTCCTGGTAAAAACTGTCGTTGTAGAGATGATGGGCGGAGCCGCATAAGCATCCTCATATCTAGTTAGGTTTCGATTCTTTTAACGTTTTCTCGCTAATATGTTCAAGCGATCCGGAGCTCGGATCTACAACATAAGCTTTACCGAAACCTACGACATAACGCCCCTGCTGTGGTTTTAATCTGAACAGATGAAAATCTGGCAGGGAACGTAACATCCCCACAACGTTCCCAAACTTCTCTTCTAAATCATCCAGCATGCTCTGATAGGCATCCTCTTGATTATCAACCCGCTCAGATAAACAGCTAAAGATTAGACGCTCACGCGCAAAGAGATTCTGCGACTGTTCCTCATCGGTAATAAACATAACGGAACATTCATTGTTCGCTAATAAACTCTGGGTATGCGCTGCTAACTCACTAATAAAAATATAAAAGCTCCCCTGCTTATCCTTCACATAGGGCGCATAGCTAATTTCAGGGAATCCTTCGGCACTCAGAGTCGACAGCAACAAGGTTTTCTTACTTTCCTGTAATTGTTTGCAGGCTTCATCTGGTGTTGCTTGGCCTTCTTTATGCTCTGACATAAGGTTCCCCCGTATTCACTCCAAAGTCTTACAGTTTCTAACCATTTATTTCTTCAGACTGGAAAACACCAGCCGATAAATAAAATACAACAGTTATGCGAATCATAGCTATACTGGCAGTACTGGTAAGGTGATTATCATGGGCGATTCAAAAGTGCTTATACGTCATCCCGATGAGTTCCCAATCGAACTCAAGCTCCAAGAGACCCATTCGGTTTCTACACCCCCCTCTTCACTCCAACTTATCTGTCACTCACCTACACCATTCCATTTGGGTGAGAATATTCAAATCAAAATTCCTAGCATTGCTGAAAATCTAGAGGTTTATGGCGTTATCCAAAGCTGTGACGACACCCCTCAGGGTTATGAACTAGGAATAACCTTTAACAACTCTGACGCGCTTATACGCATTCGTATGTTAGAGCAGCTTTGTTATATACAACGCTACAGGAGTCATGTACTGAATGAAGAGGGCCGCGAGCTCTCAGATCAAGATGCTGCGCTTGAGTGGATTGGAAAATACGCACACCTTTTTCCAACAACAAATTAAAAGCCTCTCTGTTAAGAAGCCGTTATAATGCATCTTTCTGACTTTTATGGATGACTACAAAGATGCAACAGAAGAGCGTACAAGTCGCAGATTTTGAAATTGCCAACGACAAACCGATGGTGCTATTTGGCGGCATGAACGTACTGGAATCCCGTGACTTAGCCATGGAGATTGCCGAACACTATGTCACTGTTACTGAAAAGCTAGGCATCCCTTACGTATTTAAAGCATCGTTCGATAAAGCAAACCGCTCTTCCCTAACCTCTTTCCGTGGTCCCGGTTTAGATGAGGGTCTTAAGATCCTTCAAGAGATCAAAGACACATTCAAAGTGCCTTTGATTACTGATGTGCACGAGCCATTCCAAGCAGCACCTGCTGCCGAAGTCTGCGATATCATCCAGCTTCCAGCCTTTCTGTCACGCCAGACAGATCTGGTACAAGCGATGGCTAAAACCGATGCTGTTATCAACATTAAGAAAGCACAGTTCCTAGCGCCACAAGAGATGAAACATATCCTGCACAAATGTGAAGAAGCAGGTAACGACCGTCTGATCTTATGTGAACGTGGTTCTTGTTATGGCTACAACAACTTAATCGTTGATATGCTGGGCTTCTCTATCATGAAAGAGTTTGGCTACCCAGTTATGTTTGATGCGACACATGCTCTACAGATGCCAGGCGGCCGCGCCGACTCTGCCGGTGGTCGTCGCGCACTTGCAGCGCAACTTTCTCGCGCGGGCCTATCTCAGGGCATTGCCGGTCTATTCCTAGAAGCTCACCCAGATCCAGAAAAAGCGAAATGTGATGGCCCTTGTGCGCTACCACTAAGCACCCTTGAAGCATATCTAACTCAGATGAAAGCCGTAGATGATTTAGTTAAAAACTTCCCTCCTCTAGATACTTCTATCTGAGCATAAATTGCCAAAACCAAGGAGGCTTTAAGTTTTTCAAAGCTTCCTTGGTGTTATAAATCAAAGTGTTCCACAAAAAAGTCGCAAAATAGTGCTAACCAAGAAGGCTGGCCTTGTCTATGATATGCACATGGATAAGGAACAGGATCAGTCTTTATGAGCGACTCGGCAGCAACCATTTATGATGCTTTACAGGAAGGAACCCTCCTTGGCCCTGAGCATCATCGCTTTAAGCTAATCAAACACAACAGCCCTCATCCGTTTGGACAACTCTGGCAAGCGGAAGATGTAGGTGTATCCGGCAACCCTTTAGTCACTCTGCTGATCCTTAATCCCAATTTCCTTAAACAAAATAGCTTTGCCGAAAATATAAAAAAACATGCTGCGCTCAGCAAGCAACTGCAAAACAAGCATATAGCGGAATGCTACGGTTTCTTCAGTCATAAAGGCGGACTACTTTTCCTTTCCTACGAAAAACTTGATGGCCTAACCCTAGCGAGCCTGATCAAGAAAGGTAATTCGCTTCAACCGAATCAACAGCTAGGCCTAATCAGACAAGTGGCTTATGCCATTGATATGGGCTTTCAAAAGTTACGAAAGCCACATGCCTGTTTAGATAGCGAAACGATCTTTATCAATCGTAAGGGCGGAGTAAAACTTACACTTTTTGCCGTACGTGAATGCTATGAAGCGATCGCAGCCTTTAGCAAAGAGCCTTTCCATTATCAGCAATATCAATCTCCTGAAGCTTTCCACCCTGGTAAATTGAGCCGCAAAACCGACGTATATTCTTACGCCTGCATTTTGTATGAGTTATTTACCGGAAAGCCGGCTTTTAAAAGTAACGAAGGCGAAGCCGATCGAGTTCGAAAGCAACTAGATCAGCCTTCCGGTTTAGATGATGAACAGTGGGAAGTTTTGCAAAAGGCGCTTTCAACCGATTTAGAAGAACGTCCGCCTAACTGTACGGAGCTAGTTAAAGCCCTCTTTCCTCCACAAAAAGAGGAAGAAGCCGCGCCTACTGAATCTGAAAGCTCAGAAGAAAGTGAAGCGGCAGCCGACGCTTCGGCAAGCGATAATGTAGCGAGCGAAGAGCTTACATCAGAAGAGAGCAAGCCCTCTTTAAAAGATAAACTGAAAGGCGCCTTAAAACTGCCTAAAATACCTAAAACGGCAATCTATACCATCGCTGGCTCGGTGATATTTATCAGCGGCTACCTACTAGGTTGGTTTATCTCTGATTTAATGAACTTCAAAGAGAAAGACTTCCAGGCTCTGCAAATTAAGAAGCAGCAAGAAGCCTTGCAGCAAATGTACGATTCTTTGCAAGCTCAACAAGAACTTCACAATAAGCAGGAACAAGAGCTTCGCTCACTTAAAACTAGTAAAGCTATTCTGGAACATGATTTAGAAGCAGCGATGAAAAAACTCAACAATCAAGAACCGGATGAGCCTGGCCAACAGCTGTTTAAGGATCAGATCTCCGACACTCTTTATGGGCCAGATATGGTGGTGTTACCTTCAGGTGACTTCCGTATGGGTGATCAAGCCGGGATTGGTGACGATAATGAAAAACCGGTCCATGTTGTCAGCATCAAGAAGCCTTTCGCTCTTTCTCGCTTTGAAGTGACCTTCGCCGAATACGATGCCTTCGCTAAAGCGACCCGCAGAGCCCTGCCTGATGACGGTGGTTGGGGACGAGGTAATCGTCCTGTGATCAATGTCACTTGGCGCGATGCTGTTGCTTATACAAAATGGCTCAGCGGAGAAACGGGCCAGCCTTATCGTCTTCCGACTGAAGCTGAGTGGGAGTATGCCGCTAGAGCTGGCAGCTTAACCACTTATTGGTGGGGTGATGAGCTCAAAGAAAATATGGCTGCCTGCTCCGGTTGTGGAAGCCAATGGGATGGTCAACAGACGGCTCCAGTCGGTAGCTTCCCTGCCAACGAATGGGGACTTCACGATATGACCGGTAACGTTGATGAGTGGGTTGCAGATTGTTATCTCGAAAACTATGCGTCTGCTCCAATAGATGGCTCAGCTTACGAAGAGCGCGCTTGTAAAAATAGAGTGATGCGCGGTGGGTCATGGTTTGAGATCGAACGTTTAATTAGACCTGCCAGTCGCTACCGCCATCCGATCGATTCTAAACGCAATAGCTGGGGCTTCCGTGTAGCGTTAGATCTAGACTAAAACGAACTCTCAGGCTTTCCTGCTCAGCCTCAGTTAAGCCTGACGTTGCATTAATGGACTAAAGATTCAGGGACAATATTGATATGAACAAACGCCAATCATACCTGTGCTTGCTTGTAGCAGGCCTTCTACCATTAACTGCGCAAGCAGCGGACGCTCTTCAAATCAGTTCCGAGCAACGCAAGTCACTTAATCTAACGCTGTATAACCAAAATTTAGGTTTAGTTAGAGAAACACGTCAACTTCCACCACTACGTACAGATCAGAAAATCACACTGGAAGATGTCAGTGAACAGCTCCAAGTCGAAAGCTTGCGGATTGATAATGCCGGAAAAATTTTAGAGCAAAACTTAAATACTAACCTGCTGAACCAACGCAATTTGCTGAAACATTATGTAGGTAAGCAGCTACAACTAGCGCGCTTAAACCCTGTCTCAGGCCAAGAAGTTATTAGTCAGGTGGAGTTGCTCAATATGGACGGTAACCGCGCTCTGATTAAGCGCAACAACCGTTTTGAAAGTATTCCGCTTAATAATCAGTGGCGATTCATTTTCCCTAGCCTACCGCCACAGCTATTGAGCAAGCCAAGCGTAAACTTCCGCACCGCTGGTACATCGAAGTCACAACTCTCTCGTATCAGTTATCTGACAGGCGGTTTAAATTGGGGCATGGACTACGTTTTAACCCTGAATGAAGCAGGTAATAAAGCCTCCCTAGACGGCCTTGCAAGTTTAACCAACAATACTGGTGCGGATTACAAAGACACACAAATCTCACTCGTTGCTGGTAGCCTAAATAACCCTGGCAGCAATCGCCATGCAGAGATGCTTCAGGCCGATTTTGCAGTCGGCGCGATGGCTCGTTCAGCGCCTAAAACCATGGCACAAGAGAGTTTAGGTGACTTCCATCTATTCGATCTCCCTCGCAAGGTAGACTTGCTAAATGGGCAAGTAAAACAGGTATCTTTCCTGACAGCCAAAGAGATCCCTGTAGCGCGTAGCTATAACTATGAATTCTTGATCTATCCAACCTTGGAACGCAATCAGCATCGAGTAAAACCTCAACTGACGTTGACCTTTAAAAACGATAAAGAGAGTAATCTGGGTACGCCATTACCTGCTGGTAAAGTGCGCACGTTTACCCCTGATAGCAAAGGCTCACTGCAGTTTGCCGGAGGCGGAAATATTGGTCATACAGGTGAAAACGATGAGGTTAAGATCCAGCAAGGCAAAGCCTTCGATGTATCTATCCACCGTAAGCAAACCCATTTCAGCAAGACCTTTAACGGCTTTATGGTTGCGCAGGAGCTGAAAATCAGTAACAGCCGTACCACCGCCGCAAAATTAGAAATGACCGGCAATTTCCCGCTACAATGGGCGATGAAAGAGAGTAGCCATCCATTTGAAAAAGTGATGGGCGGCAGTGCGCGCTGGAAATTGGAAGTACCTCCTCAAGGCGAAGTGACTCTGAAATTTAAAGTTCAAATGGAAAAACGATAACACTTTGCCCGATTCATTTTGTGAAGGCTGCGGCTTAGCAATTCCCTATTGCTGCTGCAGCCAAATTACACCTCAAGGTAGCCAATTAGAGTTAGCATTGCTGCTACACGAAAATGAGCCGCCGCGCCCAACATCCACCAGCAAGATTATCCAAAAGGTTTTGCCTAATAGCTCTACCTATATCTGGCAACGAATCGATCCGCCACAGGACTTAATCGATCGTATTCAAGACGAGAATACAGACTCTTGGTTGCTATTCCCTGCTGACCGCCCTGAGCTTGTTAGTCGAAGTAAAAAATTCACAGGGGCTGTACCAGATAGAAACACCCTGATCATTATTCCAGACGGCACATGGAAAGAGGTACGTAAGATCGTTCGTAAAAGCCCGTGGCTTTCCGACTTACCATTACTGGCATTCGACCCAGAAACACCGAGTCGTTACGATCTACGCCGTAATCCTGATAGCGATCATCTCTGCACCGCAGAAACCGTCACTGAACTGTTAAAGCTCAATAGCGAACACACAGCCGCACAAGAGTTAGATCGAACCTTTGAGATATTTATCACTCAATACAAACGATCTAAACAAAACCAGCTAACCGACAGTTAAGGAGAGTATGTATGCCAATCACCGGTGAATGTTTTTGTGGCGAAGTGACATACCGTATCGATGGCAAATTAAAAGACGGCCGATCCTGCCATTGCTCTCGCTGTCGAAAGCTATTTAATGCCCAAGCATCTGCAGTTGCTCTTGTCGAACCGGATCAGTTCAAATGGATCAATGGAGAATCTCTCTTAACGTCATACCTCAACCAACAAGGTTACGGCGTAAAGTTCTGCAAGAAGTGCGGGTCAACCCTGTGTACCGTACACAATGATCAGGTATTACAGGTTACTTTAGGTTGCGTAAATGGTGCCCCTGAGATCGAGATTGGCCAGCACATTTATGTAGGCTCCAAAGCGCACTGGGAAGTAATACCGGATGGCGTAACTCAGTTTGAAACCATGTCGTCGGAATAATTGAATAACTAAAGCTTTGACTGCTTAGCCTGCCACTGCTTTGCTAGATCATGATTAGGTTCTTGATCTAGCTCGCCATCGGTATAGATATCGACCAAGCGACGAACAGCAAGTTGATGCGCCTGCTCGGCTGCTTGAGTGTAAAACTTTAACGCCTTGGTCGGGTCAGGTTGAAAATAATGTTCAAAACCCTCTTCAAAGATTTTACCCATTTGATACTGCGCTTTTGCATCACCTTTTTCCGCCGCCTGCTGGATGTAAATCCCTCCCTGAATGCGATTTTGTACGCCATCTCCACGGAAATGCAGTAAATGCCCATACACAGACAATGCACGTCTATGACCGTTATCGGCCGCAAATCGAAACAACTTCATCACAAAGTCATGCTTCTTCTTGGATCGCTGCTTTATCGATGAACGGAACAACGCATAAGCGATAGCAAAAATAACAGGCGCTAAAAGTCGATTAAATGCACGCATTATAAGACCCTAAAAAGGCAATTGAGATCGTGAAAATAATACCATCATCGGCCCTAAAGATTGTAAATATCACCAAAGATAGAAAAAGCCTTGATCAGCGCAGCAATTCTGAGATACAACTTCTAGACTTGATATCGAATAAAAGACGCGACATATATTCATTTTAGATATATCGCCTAATAAAAAGGATTAAACAGGGTAGCAGAATGAAGATTTACGAAGATAACTCCCTCACTATTGGTAACACTCCGCTCGTTCACCTTAAGCGTTTTGCTCCAGGCCTGAATATTTTCGGAAAGATCGAATCTCGCAACCCAGCTGGCTCCGTAAAATGTCGTATCGGCGCAAACATGATCTGGTCTGCTGAAAAGAGTGGTGCCCTAAAACAGGGTATGACCATGGTTGAGCCAACCAGTGGTAACACAGGTATTGCACTAGCTTTCGTAGCAGCGTCTCGTGGCTACGACATTGTCTTCACTATGCCTTCTTCTATGAGCCTTGAGCGCCGTAAGATCATGAAAGCACTAGGTGCAACGATCGTTCTGACAGAACCTGCTAAAGGTATGAAAGGTGCAATTGATAAAGCACAAGAGATCGTGGATGCGAATCCAGGTACTCACATGATGCTGCAGCAGTTTGAAAACCCGGCTAACCCAGAAATCCACGAAAAAACAACAGGCCCAGAGATCTGGAACGACACAGACGGCCAAGTGGATATCCTAGTCGCAGGTGTAGGTACAGGTGGTACGATCACTGGTACTTCTCGTTATATCAAAAACACTCAAGGCAAAGCGATCACATCCGTTGCGGTTGAACCTGTTTCTTCACCAGTTATTACACAGACGATTAACGGCGAAGAAGTTAAACCATCTCCGCATAAGATTCAGGGTATTGGCGCTGGCTTTGTTCCGAAAAACTTAGACCTAGAACTAGTTGATCAGGTTGAGCAGGTAAGCAACGAAGATGCTATTGAAACAGCACGCCTGCTAATGGAAAAAGAAGGCATCATGGCAGGTATCTCTTGCGGTGCTGCGCTATGTGCTGCGCTTCGTGTTGCGCAACAGCCGGAAAACAAAGATAAGAACATCGTTGTTATCCTTCCAGATTCTGGCGAACGTTACCTATCTTCAGCTCTGTTTGAAGGCATGTTCACAGATAACGAAATGGTGCAGTAAGTCTTACTACAAGAGTTCGCATAAACGAAAAAGCCAGCATCTTAGCTGGCTTTTTTATTAACTGATTTTCAGATCAATTTAATATTTCACGGATCTTGTCAGGGGAAGGAAATTCATCTAAGTGTTCGGCCTGTATCTTTCGATCACTTGTTTTAATTACATTGAACCAAGACGCCTTTCTTTGCTTACCTTGATAGCATCCATCAATTTCGTAATTCTCCCCATCCACGGTGACAACCGCAATTGCTCGGGTTCTTACAGTAGGCTGCATGGTATCGACTCTTTTTATAAGCATACCTTTAAGCCTAGCCCAAGCCCAATCAACCTGCTTATTAATTAACCAACGATTCGAGAAACGAGGCCGACGGTGCGAATAGTGAATGCCCTGTGACCGCACGAGTATATTTCAAAAGGTGATCGGTATGACCATGGCCATCACCCTCGATCATGCTTTGTAGCATAAGTGTAAAGTTATCCGGTGTACGGCAGTAACTAGCGAAAAGTAACCCGCACGTCTGAGTATCACCGTAAGGCATACTATGCCTGAGTATTTCGATGGAGTTGCCATCAGCATCTTTCAGCGAAGTCCGTTTTGTATGCGCTGTGAGTGCTTTTTCTGAGGATGGGTACTCAATGTTATCCGTTTTAGTTCGCCCGACAGTATCTTCCTGCAGTTTAGTAGGCTGAGCGTTCCAGAATGGCATATTGTGCTCGTAGCGTTGAATATGAATATACGAACCGCCACTAAACTGGGCATCCTCTTCACCTACAACCGCCACACTGACTCGGTTATCTCCTTCAGGGTTTTCAGTACCATCGACAAAACCAGTAAGATCGCGCGAATCCAGATATCTAAAGCCTTCGACCTCTTCAACTAGCGTTACCGCATCAGCTAGCTCCTCTCGAAGCTTCTGCGCGACTATAAAGTTAAGGCCTTTCCCTTGAGATCGAATATGGAAAAACAGATCTACAGGTGTATTGGGTGCAACGTTTTCACCATTTTCGAAATTTGGGAATGGCTTAAGAGCACTCGGTGCAGGTCCAATCTGCAGTTGCGACCAGTAGTGGCTACCGATCGCAGCAACGATATGAATCTCACCATCTGGATGACTTTGGTTAAATTCACGCTCAAGGCTAGGTACCTTTGCTAGTAGCAGTTTTACCCTGCTTAACGCATCTGCTGTTCGAGTTTGATTAAACGTCAGAAAAAGAGCAAATGGGCTTGCCTCTGCAATCACACCCTTTTGATACTGCGCCATAACAATGTCCTCAAAATCCCCTCAATAATTACCATCACAGTATAGAGGGATCTTACCTTTGCCAACATTGATTTAAATTGATCGCTTCGATAGAGCTTTTAAATAGAGCTTTAAAAATATTCTGTGAGGGAATTTTCAGCAATATTCAAAGTCACACTTAAAACATGCTTTTAATGAATAGTAATGAATGATGATAAATAAATTCTTAGCAACAGCCTGCCTATGGCTTTTCAGTACCCTAGCTATTGCAGCCCCAAGTGCCGAACTTTGGGATTTTTTGCTTAAACATGATCAATCAAGCACAGCCACTATTGACCATTCTGCTTGGGACCGAACCCTTCAACGCTATGTTAAGCCCTCTTCTGATGGCATCAATCTGATCAACTACGCCAATGTATCTAAAGCAGATAGAACTGAACTTAAAGCTTATCTACAGAACCTAGCTGACATTAATATTCATCAATACAACCGCGCTGAACAGAAAGCTTATTGGATCAACTTATATAACGCGCTAACGGTTGATGTGATTCTGGATCATTACCCCGTGAAGTCGATTCGGGATATCGATATTTCACCGGGCTTTTTCAGCGATGGTCCGTGGAAAAAACAACTGCTAGTAGTGAATGGGAAACAAGTAAGCCTAGACGATATTGAACATCGTATTCTTCGCCCAATTTGGAAAGATCCGCGCATCCACTATGCCGTAAACTGTGCATCAATCGGCTGCCCGAATCTTCAACCGCAAGCCTTTACCGCAGACAATAGCGAACAGCTTCTAAATCAAGGCGCAAAGGATTATATAAACCACCCTCGAGGCGCACGTTTTGACGGTAATGACCTGCACCTTTCCAGTATTTATAAGTGGTTTAAAGAGGATTTTGGCAACAGCGAAAGTGAGCTGATCGAGCACCTAAAGCAATACGCCAATGCTGATCTAAAAGAGAAACTGAAACACGCTACAGCGGTTTCAGACTATCACTACGACTGGAATCTTAATGAGATTGGTAGATAAATTTAGGACTTAGTCGCAATTGGACGAGCTGGATCTCTGATCCACTCGCTCCAAGAACCACTATAAACCCGGCTACAGCTCAATCCCGCAATTTCCATCGCCAATTGATTGTGACAAGCTGTTACACCGGACCCACACATGTGAACCACGGCTTCGACCGATTTACTGCCTAAGACGCTTAACCACTCTTCACGAAGCTGAGCTGCTGGCTTAAATTTACCCTCGGCTAAGTTATCCGTCAGTGGACGGTTTAAAGCACTTGGGACATGACCAGCGATTGGGTCGATTGGCTCCACCTCACCTCTATAGCGCTCGGCTGCACGAGCATCAACAAGATAGATGGACTGAGCATCAAGTGCCTGTTCAACCTCTGCTACCGTCAAATTCTGATTAGGCAGTAACGAGAATGTATACGCAGTAGAAGTCGGTTGTGGGATATGATCATTTAACTCACCACCTAGCGATTGCCAAGCAGCTAGACCACCATCCAACACCGCTACTGCTTTATGTCCCACCAAACGTAACAACCACCAGCAACGCGCCGCCATGGCCCCAGCACAATCGTCATAAACAACGACTTGAGTGTTATTGCTCACACCCGCCTGTGCTAAACGATCTACAAACCGTTCTAAATCAGGCAGCGGATGACGACCCGTTTCAGGCGTAATCTGTGAGGATAGATCCTGATCAAGATCGAGATAGATCGCCCCTGGAATATGCCCTTCAAGGTAGGCATTTTTACCCGCCGAGGTATCCGCTAAGTTAAAACGACAATCAAAAACCACCCAATCAGATTCTGATATGTGATTCTGAAGCTCTTCGGCGCTAATGATTGTCGTAAACATATTTAACTTAGCCTTTTTAAATTTATAGGTAAGCCGCTAGCTCTTCTTGAAGTAGATCAAGTTCATTCTGAGCTTTCTGCTTCTGCTTTTTCTTTAAGCCTTCAACCTGAGCCGTTTTCTCAGCGACCACAGTTTGCGCAGCCGCTGCTTTGTCGTCCGCTTGCTCAACTTGCTCAAGCAGAGGTTTAAGTTGCATCAAGATTCCGCGACGACGGCCTTCTTCAGCACGCGCGATCTCTTCAGCAGACTTCTCTTTTTTCTTTTTAACTTCCGTTTTCGCTTCAGCAACGTAAGTTAATGGGCGAATACCAGCCGCAATTCGCGCTTTATCCATCAACGGCACAGTGATTTCACGTGCTTTCACTGCACCTTTCTGTAGAACCTCTTCCACTTCGCCAAGATCGTTCATCAACTCATTGTAACGAGCACGTGGAGCAGAAAGTTTTGCGTCTAGGAACTCAAATAGCTCTTTCTTCGCATCACCCCAACCGATACCGTTTTCGAACTGCTGGCGCATTGCAGCTGCTTCATTTTCATTAGCAAAGCAGTTGTATAGCTGGAAGATTGTGCTGTTATCAGCGTCTTTAGGTTCACCCGGCTCACGCGTGTCCGTTTTGATCTGCTTAATCAGCTTATATAGCTCATCAGCAGAAGCAAACAACGGAATCGTGTTGTCGTAGCTCTTCGACATCTTACGACCATCCAGACCCGGAATTAGCTGAGTCTGCTCATCCACTACCGCTTCTGGCAATGTGAATAGGTTTTCGTAAGTGTGGTTAAAACGGCCCGCCATATCACGTGCCATCTCAATGTGTTGAATCTGATCCTTACCTACTGGAATAAGATCAGCATTGAACATCAGGATGTCAGCTGCCATTAGAATTGGGTAGCTGAATAGACCCATTGTGATGCCATCATCCAGATCGCTGCTACCCGCATCGCGGTTAGCATCAACAGAAGCTTTGTAAGCGTGAGCACGGTTCATAAGACCTTTAGAACACATGCAGGTTAGAATCCACGTTAGTTCCGTGATCTCAGGGATATCTGTTTGGCGGTAGAAAGTCGCTTTATCCGTATCTAAGCCTAGCGCCAACCAAGTCGCTGCGATCTCACGTGTTGATTGAGCAACACGCTCTGGATCATGGCACTTAATTAATGCGTGGAAATCAGCTAGGAAATAGCAGTTGTTGTATTCACCTGTCTGACTCATTTCGATGGCAGGCTTAATCGCACCCAAGTAATTCCCAATGTGAGGTGTACCTGTAGTAGTGATACCCGTCAGAACAGTTTTCTTATCCATTATTCACTTCTCTAATCTGCATGGCGTTGCCCGCTATAAAAAATATGGCAACTCAATATATGTCACTAATTTAATGGCGGTTATAATACCGAAAAAACGTGGAGGTTGCCCCCATAACCCTCACTATTCCTTTGCTGTTTCTTGTATCCACCCAATGTCGAGATGACAGCGCTGCTAGGTTAGGGCTTAATAGGCCTACAACAATAACAATACTGAGAATTTTATGACTGATTCTATCGCTTCCTGGGTTACTTTATCCGCTCTGTTTGCCAGTGCTGGCTGGTACATTTTTCAAAGCCCTGAGCGTAATCTCAATGCAATCGTAATGTGTGTAATGTCGGGCATTTTATGCCTGTTTGGCGGTTTCCTTATTTCTGGTCTTTTAATGAAAATAACCGGCACGTTAGAAAACCCACTGATTCCAGCACTACTCGTCTGTGTTGGCACAGCCATCTGCACTGTTGCTCATACGCTTTACAAGAAACGAACCGTCTCTTAATTGCAGATGACTCGATCCATAAAAGGCCATATTAAAAATGGCCTTTTTTGTATCTACAGACAGGGTTATTATCTAGAGACTTTTTACTGCAAAGATAGATTCTTCCTATGCTGATTGTCGTATCACCTGCCAAAACTCTGGATTATGAAACTGCCCCTGTCACTGAAACATACAGCCAGCCAGAGTTTCTTGATCATTCCCAACTCCTCATTGATGAACTGAAAAAGCATTCCGTACAGGATATTGCTCAGATGATGAAGTTGAGCGACAAACTAGCCAGTTTAAACGTTGCCCGTTATGAATCATGGACACCTGAATTCAATACTGAGAACGCTAAACAAGCAGTTCTAGCATTTAAAGGTGATGTATACACAGGGTTAGACGCTGAAACCTTATCGGATGATGACCTCACTTTTGCGCAGAATCACCTACGTATCCTTTCAGGTCTTTATGGCGTGTTAAAACCGCTCGATCTAATGCAGCCATACCGCTTAGAAATGGGCACAAAGCTAACTAATAGCCGCGGTAAAAACCTATACGAATTCTGGGGTACTCAGATCTGTGAACGCTTGAATCAAGAGCTTGCAGAGCAGAAAGAACAGGTACTAATCAACCTAGCTTCTAATGAGTACTACAAAGCCGCCAAAGAGAAAAACATCTCCGCACGTATCATTACACCAGCGTTTAAAGACTGGAAAAATGGTCAATATAAGATGATCAGCTTCTACGCTAAAAAAGCTCGAGGCTTGATGACCCGCTACATTATTCAAAATAAGATCGAAAACCCTGAAGACTTAAAAGGCTTTGATCTTGAAGGTTACCGTTTCGCTGAGAGCATGTCTGAAGGCGATACTTGGACATTCATCCGCGATCACGAAGAGTAAACCTCTTCGCTTATCCCAGATACAAAAAAGCCAAAGCATATTGCTTTGGCTTTTTTAGTGGTGAGGTATCAGCTTAGTTTTGCTCGATACCTACGATAAACCAATCCGCATTTTCTTTGGTCATATCACGTGCCAAGTGCCACGTTTCATTAAACTCAGTCGCTTCAGAGGCATTCTCTTTCAACCAACCGTAGAAGTTAATGCTCACAATCACCTCATCTTCTTGAGTGATGAAGTTAGCTAGCTCAGACATAACTGATACAACTTCTGTTACCTGATCAGCTGGTGACTTAGCACGCTCTTGCTGCAGCACATTAAACAACTCTTCAGAAGTATAAGTACGGATTTCGTCCCAATCAGAACGATCCCAAGCCTTTTGTAGGTTTACAAAGTGTTCACGGGAACCTTCCAAGAATGCGTCTTTATTAAACCAAGAAGGAATCTCGATCTCAGCAGAATCACCCCAACCGGAATCATAAGCAGGCATTGGTTTAAACTCCTGCACGTTCTCAGTTTGAGCTTCGCGCTGCATTGGCTGTGGCTGCTGTTCTGGTGTATAAGGCTGACCTTGCCCATGACCACCTTGCGTTGCGTAATCCGGACGCTGCGCCTGTTTTCGCATCGAGAAGATTTTGTAAACAATAAAGATCACCGCAGCGATCAGAATCAGATCCATAAACTGCAGACCTTCAAACGCCCCACCGAATAGCAACGCGCCAAAAATACCACCCGCCAACAAACCAGCCATCAAACCACCAAAACCTTTTTTCTTAGGCGCTGTTGCTGCATTGGTTGTTTTATCAGCTTGCTTTTGTTGTTGCTGCTGTTGAGCAGGTTTAGATTTTTTAGGTGAAGAAAAGCTTTTACCAAATGAAGATCCACCACCAAAGCGCTTAGCTTCAGCTGTCTCAGCGATAGGAAGCGAAATCAAAAATACCGCCATTAAAGTAACCAAAAAAGTCCGCATTGTTTCTCCTAAATAACTAACTTTTACCGGCAACTGTACCGGCAACTACAGCAAGATAAATCCCTGTGAATATTAAAGCGATACCCCATAAATGAAAAGCCTGAACCTGCTCTGCAAGGAAAATCACCGACAATACAATTCCCCACATTGGCACTTGGTGAATAAACAACCCTGCTTTATGCGCACCGAGCTTCTCAACACCGTAATTCCAGAAAAGATAAGCCAGAATCGAGGGGAATACTGCTAAGTAAGAGATCAGTAACATCAGATCCGTATCCCACTTAATCTGCAAAGCTCTCTCGGTTTCCAACAGTGAAAGCGGTACTAGAATAATCACCCCCACAGTTAAAGAGACCGAGAAGAACGCAAACCCACTCATCTCTTTCGGTTTCCAACGCAATGCTAGGCTGTAACAAGCCCAAACAAACATTGCGAGTAGCACCCAAAGGTCACCACTATTGAAATTAAGCGACATTAAAGCCTCAGGATCACCTTTACTGATCAACGCTAAAACACCTAATAGCGAAAGCAATACACCCAACCATTGCCGCATCGATGCAGACTCTCGAAGCACTAATGTGCTCATACAGAGGATCATGATCGGCATTGACGATTGCATCAAAGTGCCATTCATAGCGGTCGTCGTTTGCAAACCGATATAAGCTAAGGTGTTGAAACCAGCAACACTCAAAGCGCCAAACAGCACTAACCTAGGCCAATACTGTCGAATCACATCGCGATGCTTATAAATAGCGGGGATAGCAAAAGGTAATAAAATAATGAAAGCTAATGACCAGCGAATTAACGCTAACGTAATCGGAGGGATATCAACAGAAAATGCACGCGCTAAAACAAAGTTACCCGCCCAAAAAAGCGTGGTAAGCGTTAACAGTAGATAAGCCAAATATGACCTCGAAAGTCTTATTTATTCTTCTGCAAAAAACGCGAAAGTAGACTGTTACTCGCATCATTGCCCGTAATGACATAATGCAGGACATTATAATTATTTACAGTCCATTGCATACGGCGATTGGATTTATTTAAACCACAAATCAGGACTTCATCGCCCTCTTGTAGCTCATCCAACTCGCCAGGCAACATATCAATAAAATCCCCACGCTTTAACATTAGAGGAAAGGCATGTAGATTTTTCTTGCGATTGTGAGGGTCTTTAAAGAACAGAGAGAGCGTTAAGTCGAAACCTTGTCTCTTTGCTTCCATAAAAGCAGGTGTTTCTTTCTCGCCTACGGTATAGGCCCAGCTATCTAACTCCCTGTCCCCGACCACACTGCTCATCCGATTAATCAATGTATGTGCCCAGACATCGTCAAATTTATCCCGCATCTCTTCGATAAATATAGGCACTAGCGGCGATTTAACATGCGCAAGGATGCGGTTAGCAATAATACGCCCCGGCTCCATAATAAAATCGGCCCGGCTGTTTTTGAAAACCAAGCTATTGGCATGGATGTTTTGTCTAACTACAGTCAGGAGTTTTGGGTTCAATTCTCGAGCGGTCATCATGATGGACAGGTTATCGGCATCATTATTGGTACCCGCAACGATACCCACCGCGTCCATAACCCCCGCTTCCATCAGCGTAACCGCTTCAGTGCCAACACCGGTAACTTGATGCGGAAGGTCTTTTATCTTTTCAGCATCAATATCTAAAACCGTCAGTTCGACATCGCTTTCATCAAAATCCCGGTACAAAGCGCGACCAAAACGACCATGCCCACAGATAATCCAACGTCCTTTTGTACGCTGATAGACGCTGGAAAGGGGACGATGGAATGGATTGTGAATCCAGTCATACACCAGATGCATATAAGGCGCATGAGCTGCTAAAGACAGATACTGGGCGTAAGTTCGGAACGGGTCCACTACTAGATCCGTACCAAAAGAGTTTAGATTGGCGGAGGTAATATCAGATTCGGTACGACTGATCACCATCCGCTCAGGATTAAGCAGTTTACTAGCAATAGCTATGGAGAGGTTGACCTGATCATGATTCGTTAACGCCATGATGCCTATACATTTCGGATGCTGAAGGCCTGCTGCATCTAAGACATCGGGAAGAGAGGCATCGGCACACAGCGCGGAAACAGAGACAGGTAACTCATCCATCTCTAACGCATCTATTTTGTCCTGATTGATATCAACAACAACCACGCGGATGTCACGTTTTACTAGCTGTCGAACAACGACACTTCCGGTCACACCGTAGCCACAAATCAGATAAAAGGGCTCGTTCATTTGCCGAACATCTGCAGTGAAGGAGCGCCTGCGCATCATGCGGCCAAATACGGGTTCTTGTATCAGAGCAAGTGTCGTACCTATACCATATAACCAAGCGATTACTGTGGCGTAGATACACAAGAGCGTCCACATACGTTGAGCCGAAGTGAATTCATAAGGAATTTCACCAAAGCCGATGGTTGACCCCATAAAGGACACGAAATAAACCGCATGGAAAAAATCCATTCGGTAAACATTACCCTGATCATCCTCCCCAGGTATCAGTACAAATCCAAGTACTGAGATCGAGTAAACAACAATTAGAGTAATTAACGGCACCCTTAAGCGCCGTAGGAATAGATAGATAACGTTATTCATAAAGAATAATCGCTCAGTGCTTATCGACGCAGCATGGCAGTTTCAACTACCAACAAAATAACCGAGATAACATTGGCTAAGAGCGCGCCTGCACTTAGAGAAACAACGCTCGACATATTAGAAGGGTCCATACCCACACCGCTAATCTGCTCTGCGTAACCCCAAATTCCTGCAGCGACGATTAGTTGCAGGTCAGCAACTAAAGAGGTGGCTAGCATCAGTGCGCCTAAATGAGTGCGGTCACCAAATTTAATGACTGTACAGATCATGCTGACAACTAATGCAGCAAAAAACTCGTAAACGTTATGGTGAGCTGGGTTTTCTATATCCCCAAGAAAGAAGCCAAAGTTGAGCGTCAATGCCAACACAATAAAAAACGCAAAAATCACTTTTTCCTTGTTCATCGCTTCCTTCAACTCCTGAACTTTTTTAACGAAGATCTGGATTGTAACACCCACGCTTACTAAATCCATTGAGTTGGATTAAGGAACCCTAACCGTTATGCTTTGTCACAACATAACATTTTGGTGTTTTTTACGATTTAAGGCTTATTTTTATGCTAACTCTTTCCATGCCACGGCTAGTTGTTTTTGCTGGTCTATTGTCTGCGGTTTTATCCACATCAGTATTCGCAGACGTCGAAAAAAGTCCCAACGATCCAAATGTGTATCGCAGCCTAACCTTAGATAATCAGCTGCGCGTTTTATTGATCTCGAATCCTAAAAGTGACAAAGCGGCTGCCTCTATGAATGTAGCGGTGGGCTCTAGCGCTAACCCTAAAGATCGCGCAGGTCTAGCTCATTATCTTGAACACATGCTGTTCCTAGGCACCGACAAATACCCAGCAGCGGATGAATATCAGAGCTTCATACGTTCTCATGGTGGCGGACATAATGCTTATACATCGATGGAAAACACCAACTACTTCTTTGATGTCGCCGCTGATAATTTAGAACCCGCTTTAGATCGCTTTGCCCAGTTCTTTATTGCACCGCTATTTGATGAAAAATACGTAGATCGCGAGCGCCATGCTGTTCACTCGGAATATCAATCAAAGATTAAAGATGATTACCGCCGTAGCTATGCCGTAACAAAATCTTTAATGAACCAACAAAATAGCCACAACTGGTTTGCAGTGGGTAGTTTAGAAACTCTAGCCAATACTCCCGAGCGCCCAATTCGTAAAGAGTTAATCGAATTTTATCAGCGCTATTATTCTGCCAACCTGATGGCACTTGCCGTGCAAGGTAGAGAACCACTAGACCAATTAGAGCAGATGGTAAGAGAGAAATTCAGTGCGGTTAAAAACTACGATTCTAAAGCGTTTGAAACCAAAACCTCTCTATTTAATCCGAAGCAACTACCGCAGTTGGTTAAGATCAAAAGCGTAAAAGATATCCGCTCACTTACGCTAACCTTCCCTACTGCTGAAACTCGCAGTCATTGGGAAAGCAAGCCGCTGTATTACATCAGCAACCTGATTGGCTATGAAGGCAAAGGCAGCTTACTTTCTCTACTGAAAGAGAAAGGCTTGGCAACGTCCCTTTCTGCTTCACAAGGTCATGATTTGGATAACCAAGCTAGCTTTATGGTCAGCATGCGCCTAACCGAACAAGGCCTAGAGCAGTACCAGCAAGTTATCCAAATGGTATTCCAGTATGTTGAATTGCTAAAACAGAGCGGAATTCAAAAAGCGCTATTTGATGAAGAGAAACAACTGAGCAACATCCGTTTCACCTTTCAGGAGCAATCAGAACCCATCCACATGGTGAGCGGTTTGACACGACAGATGCAATTTTTCCCAACGGAGAAAGTCATCTCAGCGAACTATACCTTTAATGAGTTTAAGCCTGAGCTGATTAAGCAATATCTGGATCAGATCAAGCCAGAGAATATGCTGGTGACCATTAAAGCGCGTAATGTTAAAGGCAACCAAACAGAACCTGACTACAACGTACCTTTTGAAGTTTCTCAGTTTAATGCGGAAACCTTGAAAAGCTTCGCCGTTAAAGCAATTGATCCGAAATTAACGGTTCGCAGCACTAACCCATTTATTGCTCAGGACCTAGATCTTCTAGCAGCAGAAACTAAACAAGCGCCTTATCTGCTGCAAGATAAACAAGGTTTCGAACATTGGCATTTAACCGATGTCAGCTTTAATGTGCCGAAAGCAAATGCCTATTTCACACTGCAAACCCCATTTGCCAATACCAGCGCTAAAAACTGGGTGATGAACAGCCTTTTTACTGAGATGCTGCAAGAGCAACTCAATGAAACACTCTACGATGCTTATCTAGCTGGTCTAGGCACGAATATTTACCCACATATGAAGGGCTTTACGGTTCGCTTATCTGGTTATAACGACAAGCTAGATCTACTAACAAAAGATGTGGTTTCTGCGATTAATAAACCGGACCTACCAAAAGAGCGTTTTGAGATCCTTAAGCAGAAGTATCTAGATAACTTAGCAAACCAGCTAAATGATAAACCGTACAATCAAACGACGAGCCGTCTGTATGAATTGCTTCTACCTCAATGGAGCAATGCAGAGGAACGTCGTGAAGCAGAAAAACTGACTGTTAGAGATCTTGCCGCTTATGCTGCTAAATTGCAGGAAACGCCGGATATTAAACTACTCACACATGGCAATTTAAGCGCAGCAGACGCCGAAACTATCGCTTCACAGATCAAAGATAACCTATGGCAATCCGGTGCTAAAGAAGTCGCGCCAGTCCAGGTAGTTCAAGTGCCCCGCCAGCAGCTACTCACAGATAAGTTAGTGATTGATCATGATGATTCAGCGATCTCTGTTTTGCTACAAGGCGATAACAACAGCAATAAAGAGAAAGCTGAATTCTCTGTATTGAGCGAAATTTTATCCGCACCTTTCTATAATCAGCTACGTACCGAAAAACAATTAGGTTACATCGTCTTCGGTACACCTCTGCAGATGCACAAAACACCGGGTATTGCATTTATTGTGCAATCCCCTGTGGCAGACGGCAAAACTCTGGTAAAAGAGATTGATCAGTTCTTAATGCAATCGAGCAATTTGATCTCGCAATTAAACCAGGAAGAGCTGAACAAATTTAAACGCAGTGTGATTTCAAGAATTACTAAGCAGGATAAAAAGCTATCCAGTCGTACCAAGCGGTTCTGGCGAGAGCTAGATTGGGGTGAAACAGAGTTTGATACCCGCAAAAAGCTTGCGGAAGCTGTAGAGAAAGTAACCTTAGACGATCTATCCAAACGCTACGCTGGTTTGTTTGATCGCCGTTTAACGGTCTTAAGCACAGGTAAGAAGTTTGAACGCCCTGCAACCGAGCCGACACAATTAACTCGATTATTTAAGCAACGTAGAGATCAGGGCGCTTTCACTCCTGATAACTGATGGTCCCTCTCGCTAAGAAAATCGCACGATTATTGGTCTGGATTAATAATCGTGCGTTTTTTAGCTTTTTCTTGCTCTAATTCCAACTGTTTTTGCTTTTGCGCTTCTATCGGTCGGAAATAAACAGAATCTTTTACTTCAGGCTCAACCAGCTCTTCACAGCCCTGTCCTAAGATAAGGCATCGCGCTTTCTTCTCATCCTTACCTATCTGGACAAAGATCTTGTCCTCACCTTTTAATGGTGGCTTTTTCGGTTTGCCTACCGGTACTTCATTTACCACTGGTGGAACATAAGGAATCACCACAGGTTCAGGCAGATTGCTGGGCAGATCTTTAGGTTGAACCTCGTTCATCCGTTCTTTATCAAAAGTGCCTCTTCGCCAATCCTTATAGGCTGTTTCACCATCTACTGTTCCGTAGTAATAGCCTTTAGGTGAGGTGATATCGTATTCGATAGGCAGTTCGACCTCTTCCTCCGCATAGGTAGCGCAAGAAAAAAGTAAAAGACCGAGAACAGCCGATCTAGTAAGCATCGTCAAAAGCATCTTCCATAGGATAAATAGCCTCAGCGTATACAGCTAATTCTTCCAAAATGTGGCGTTTATTATCATCCATTTCCGGCTGACCATAGAGTTCATTCAAACGTTGGAAGAATGTATCCATAGTCAAATGACCGCCTTCGCCATTTAACAATTTACGACGACGATAATCTTCCCATTGCATCTGTTCTTCCTGAGTTAACACGGAACTGCAATTACGCGCTTTATAGCGGAGCAACATCTCTTCGAGCCTAGGATCTTGAAAAGGCAGATCCAGTTCAGCTAACTCCATCGGACCCGTTTGGCGAATTTGATCCATGGATTTACGATCTGACGGCGTAAAGAAACCGCCACTGTATAGCATCATATCCGGATCGCTTTCCGCCTCAAAAGGGCTCTCACTATAGATATCGGCAATTTTCTGCGACAGACCAGTAAAACTTCGTAGCATCTGCAAATGCGTTCGACACACATCCCCATCAATCTGCAAACGGGCCGCTTCCTCAGTATTCAACATGCCGGCAGGCGCTATGATAGGGCACTTATTGATATGCACCTGTTTCAAAGCGATTTTTGGATCCGCTTCGGTAAGCTCTGAATGCTTGGTATATAGTAAACGTCTCAACTCTTCGACCGGCAATTGCATCAGCGGTTCTGGATTTACACGGAGATCCCACACTAACACCCCATTTTTATTCACAGGGTGAGTCGCCAAGGGTGCCACAATAGCAGCATTGCCATGTTCAACTGGGTAGCGTGAAGAAACATGCAACACAGGCTTATGATTTTGCGGGTCTAGAAGGTTTTGAATGGATTGCTTACTGCGGTTATTTAGCACGTAATTAAATAACTTAGGCTGCTTATCCCGAACCAGTTTTGCCATCTCTATGGTGGCATATACATCTGACAAAGCATCATGGGCATGACCATGGTCGATACCATTAGCGACCGTTAAATCTTCTAGTCTTAAACTTGGTGAGCCATCTTCATATTTAGGCCAAGTAATCCCTTCAGGACGTAGGGATCGAGTCAATCGCAACATATCGATAATATCCCAACGGGAACAACCGTTTTGCCACTCTCGGGAATAGGGATCAAAGAAGTTACGATACAAACCGTATCGCGTTACTTCATCATCAAAACGAATGCTGTTGTAGCCCACACCACAAGTGCCAGGACGAGCAAGCTGCTCATGAATCTGTGCAAAGAAATCCGCTTCACACACACCCTCTTCTATCGCTTTTTGCGGTGTAATCCCTGTAATCAAACACGCTTCTGGATGAGGGAGTTGGTCCTCACTTGGTTTGCAATAAAACATCACCGGCTCTTCGATGATGTTTAGCTGATCATCGGTACGAATACCGGCAAACTGGACCGGCCAATCGCGTTTAGGATCTGCGCCAAATGTTTCATAGTCATGCCAAAAAAATGTTAGAGGCGCATTAGCCATAAATTATCCTTGCCAAAAGGGTAAATCTGATAGATATAATGTGGTTATTAGCTATATATTTTAAAAGAATAGCCAATAGAACGCTCTGTATTTCAGATTAACATTTCAATGTTAAGGGTTCACCCATGTCTCATAATCAGGATGTAATGAACAAAGTTTGTCCCTGTGGTTCCAACAAACCTTTTGATTACTGCTGCAAACCAATCGTACAAGGGCAAAAACCTGCACCAACAGCGGAAGCATTGATGCGGTCCCGCTACACAGCCTTCGCGCTGGGTGCTATCGATTATCTAATCAATACCACTGCGCCAGAAAATCGCGGCGAAGATGATGCCGAAATTTTAGCCGACCAAGTCAAATACACTAACTGGACAGGTCTAACAATTTTGGACACAAACCAAGGAAATCGATCTGACGAAACCGGAATGGTTGAGTTCGAAGCCAATTTCGAAACAGATGATCAAAGTGGTACTTTGTATGAAAAATCGAACTTCCGCAAAGATGATGGATTCTGGTTCTACGTCGACGGTGATGTAGAGGTTAGGACCTAGTAAGAAGACAATTTTTCATCTTTCATAAGGGCTCGGTAAGCAACATTTGCTTTTTTTATCCGTGCCCTTTCCCAAAGACCTTCTATTTCTTGGGCTTAGCAACAAACCCTAACTCTGTAATAGTCTGAGTTTGCCTTTGCTTTTGTCACAGTCTCTCAAAAAAACTCTCTTTGCTGGCACATTATCTTAATGTCAACGCTGTCAGAATCCTAATTCTCAGGTAGAATATTGGCCCTTAAAGGTAGCGCGTTCCATCATATATACGCGTAGCCGTAGAAGTACAGGTCACTATGCTAGCAAGATTTTTAAAGCCAAATTGGCAACATGCCAAGCCCGAAAAGCGGATCAAAGCGATTGCAAAGCTTCGCGAAACTGATGCCGATGCACAAACTATCCTATCGCAGCTAGCACTGAAGGATGAAGATGAAACAGTACGCTTAAGTGCTACTGAAAAGCTCTCCGACCTTAATTTATTAGTCCAGATCAGCCAGAACGACAGTTCTAGCAATATCCAACAATTAGCTCTACACCGAATTAGCCAGATTCTTCTCAGCCAAGAAGATACGCCGCTTCAGGAAGAAAAAAGCACTGCGCTAGCCTACATTACTGATGGCGATTTACTGACTCACATTGCACTGAATAGCCAAGACGAACAGCTTCGAGAGCAAGCTGTCATTCAAGTTACTGACGATCATGATCTTGTCCTTATAGCAGAGAAAAGCCAACGAGCTAGTTTACGCGTCTTAGCGGCCGGACAGATCAACAATGAAGAGATTCTTGAGCAGCTCCAAAAGGCAGCTCGTAATAAAGATAAAGGCGTCGTTAAAGTCACGAAAGAAAAGCTTCAAATCATTCGTGAACAACAGAAGCAAGAACAAGTTCAACAAGAAGCGATCCAGAAGCAATTAGCGGCTATTCAACAACTCGCTACAGCTGAATTCTTCCCGCTGTATTCTGCAAAGATGACTGCAATTGAGGCGGACTGGGAAAAACTTCGCGCATCAACGAATGAAGAACAACAAGAGTTTTTCCAAGAAAAGCTAGAACGTTGTTCTGAAACAATCCGGAAGCATGATGCAGAACAACAGGCTGAGCAAGAGAAAGCTGCTCAGCTAGAGCAGCAAAAAGCGCAAAGCCACGCTATTTACTCTGAGCTTTGCATTCTAAAAGAACAAAGCACCGCACTACCTGCAGATCATCAACAGTTAAAATCCTTCCAGTCTCGATTGGAATCGCTTTGTACTGATTGGACAGCTATTAAGCAATACAGCAGCAAAGATGAGCAGGCTAGCTTCGATAAAATCACCGCTCAATTAAAGAACCTATTGGTTTCTTACTTTCATCTGCTTGAAGCTGAAGAAAAAATTATAGCTCTGTGCGCTGTATTGAATGGCTCATCTGAGATTGGGCCATTAAACAAAGCCGCGCAAGAAGCCACACAGCTGGTAAACAAATTTAGCTGGCCTAAATTACAAGAGAAGCCTGCTACACTAGTGCAGCTAGAAGAAGGTTTAGCTAAAGCAAAGTTGCGTCTAGACGCAGATAATAATCATGCGCTACAGCTGCAAAAAGAGCTTAGCGATGTCTTAGATGGACTAAAATCTGCAATTTCGTCCGGCGAAATTCGCTCAGCAGATAAGCAAATTAAAAAAGCAGAACAGCTAAGCAAACGCTTAAATGGCAATCTAACGCCAGAGCTTGAACAGCGCATTAAAGCACTTGGAGCCGAACTCCAAGAGATTAGGGATTGGCAAGCTTATGCAGTTGCACCGAAAAAAGAATCCCTATGTGAAGAGATGGAAGCACTTAGCCAATCCAACCTAGCAGTACAAGATTTAGCGACCCAAGTTCGTAGAATCCAGAAAGAGTGGAAACTACTTGATGCGACCGATTCTGTTCATTCGCAACAGCTTTGGAAGCGTTTCAAGAAGGCCTCTGACACTGCATATGCGCCTTGTGACCAACACTTTGCTCAACAGAGAGATATTCGTAAGAGCAATTTAGAAAAACGCCAGCAAATCTTAGAAGAGCTAAAAAACTTACAAGCGCCCCAAGAAGAGACTGTCGAAAGCTGGAAAGATTATAGTCATCAGATCCATCAAGCGAAAACAGAATGGCGCAATTACTCTCCTGTTGATCGTGCTCCAGGTAAAAAGCTACAAGTTCAGTTTGATCAATTATTAAAAGAACTGGATGCTCCGCTAAAAGAGATTCGACAAGCGAACGCCAAAGAAAAGCAAAGCTTAATTGCCGAAACAGAGCAACTTCTGCAAGCAACAAATCTTCATGATGCAACAGAGCAAGTTAAAGAGCTGCAAAAGGCTTGGAAACTAATTGGCCCTGCTCCACGTAATCAGGAACGAAAGCTTTGGAACCAGTTCAGAGAGAACTGCAGTCAAATTTTTGAAATGTATTTCGCTGATAAATCATCATCGAAAGAAGGCAGCTCTCCGTCACAAAACAGTAATGCTTTAGAAAAGCAGTGCACTGAACTTGAACAACTGATTGAAACCGGTGCCAGCCTCAACCATCTACAAGAGTTGCTTGGCTCAATGCAACAGCATCTTCCGGTAGAGGACGAAACGCTATCTGAGCGTATCGAGAAAGCGATTAACTATGTGCAGCGCCAAAAGCACGAGTTAAAACAATTTGAGTCTGAGCCATATCTGACGATTCAGCGTAAAGCAGAGATTTGTGAACAGCTTGAACATGCAATTTTGGATGAAACGACAAGCGACTGCTTAGACTCACTACGAGAAGCTTGGGAACACGAACCTGCATCACCTTCTGATACATCAGATATTGATCAGCGCTTTGCTGTTCTGCTATCTCTGATCTCTAATCCAGATCAAATGGATGAGATGATCAATACCCAAGAGCAACGTTTGCGTCATCTGTGCATTCGCTTGGAGATCGCAACTTCTCAGCCTTCACCACCGGAAGACCAAGCACTGCGCATGGAATATCAGATGGAGCGTTTACAGCAGGCATTAGCTGAACAAAAGCAGGGCTTTAATCTCAGTGAGATCAAACAGCTCGAACAAGAATGGCTAGGCATACCTTTTGCCGCTCATTTCGAAGAGTTCAATGAACGCTTTGAAGAAAGATTGCAGCAATTACTGTAAAAAGCTTAGTAACAAAAAAAACCGCTAAAAAGCGGTTTTTTTATATATAAGCTATTCAGTTTTATGACATGTGCAAGCCGCCATTCACCGACATATCCGCACCCGTGATATAACCAGAATGCTCGCCACACAAGAAATTACACATGTGACCAATCTCTTCAGGCGTACCAAAACGACCCACAGGGATACCAGCGCAAATCTGATCTTGAATCTCTTGAGCGATCTTCGCCACCATTGCAGTTTTAATATAACCAGGCGAAACCGTATTTACCGTCACACCTTTACGTGCAACCTCTTGAGCCAAGGCTTTAGTGAAACCATGAATACCTGCTTTTGCTGCAGAGTAGTTACACTGACCAAACTGACCTTTCTGAGCGTTTACGGAAGAGATATTGATGATACGGCCCCAACCGCTATCAATCATGCCGTTGATAACTAAACGGGTCATATGGAACATAGAATCAAGGTTTGCTGTTAATACCTCATCCCACTGCTCCCAGCTCATCTTTTTAAACTGGCCATCGCGAGTGATACCAGCATTGTTGATAAGAATATCAATTGAGCCGCCAGTCAGCTCTTCTACTGTAGCGATACATTGTGCACAAGACTCAGCGTCCGTTACATCGCCGTAAGCCACGTCGATTTCATAACCTGCTGCTTTTTGCTCTTCTTGCCAAGCTTGAGCTTTTGAATGATCTCCACCGCTGTTATAACCAGCAACTACTCTGAAACCACCATCAACCAATTCACGGCAAATCGACGTACCTAAGCCACCTGTTCCACCTGTTACTAGGGCAATTTTCTGACCCATGTTACATCCCCTTTTTACGCATTTGTGCTTTGTAGTAATTATTTATGGTCCATCATTTCCAAGTTAAGAATACCCACCAGCTTGAGGCTTTGAATAAGGTATTTCATAAGTTGGTTATATATCGATCATAATCCGATCTCTTCAACGATAATAATATGACTTTGGTTGAAGAGTAATAAGGATAATCCAATACTATTAAATAAAAGTGACAAACCAGCACATCTAAGGAAGCTGACGCAACGCAACAATTATATTTGCGATTGAATCTATAAAGACAAGAGGGATGTATAGAACAACAAACACCAGGAATCAGAAAACCAAAATAAAACCTTACTTTTCAGTAGGTTAAAAAGACAGGTTATATTTTAAACAAGATTTTATTTATAGGTAAGAAAAGCCATTAAACTATCTATGCTTTACCGCATCGCAACAACTATTAGCATAGTGAAGCAGCTAACAGTTTTAACGATTTAGAACGACCTAAACAGAAAGTTTAAGGGTAAACGCGTATTCAAGAGCCCGCAGCCGGTACAACATCTGACTCTTGTATCTCGCAAATTCCTGATTCAGGATCGCAAATCGGAAGGACAACAAGGTGATCAAATTCAATTTTTAACCCGATACGCTCACCTACATCATGGTCATGATGACACGCGGTGATACAAGGTACGATTTCGCCATTATCCAATTGAACTTGGTAAAGGTAGTGCGAGCCTCTAAACCATTTGCTGACGATGAGCCCCGTTATATCACTGTTTTCTTGATGCTGAATATCATCTGGTCGAATTAACAACTCAACTTCAGTCCCTGGCGCATAGACTAACTTTTCGTCCCCGACTAAAACGCCTAATGATGTCTCAACCGAATAAGCATCGTTGATACGTGCCTTAAGAAATTCGCCCAAACCGATAAAGTCAGCTACAAAGCGAGTTTTTGGTTCGTGATAGATATTAAAAGCCGTGCCCCACTGTTGAATAACACCTTGTTGCATTACGGCTATTTTATCCGCCATTGCAAAGGCTTCCATCTGATCATGAGTTACCAAAATAGCACTCATCTCTTCTTTCTTGAGGATATCTCGGATCTCAGGCACTAGTGTTTCACGTAGGTTAGCATCTAAGCCAGAAAACGGCTCATCTAACAATAGCAAGTCTGGCTTTGGCGCCATCGCACGTGCAAGCGCGATTCGTTGTTGCTGACCACCCGATAAGGAATGAGGATAACGTTCCTCTACACCAGGTAAGCCGACAAGCTCAAGCAGCTCTGAAATACGGGTATTCTTATCAGCTTTGCTCCAATTTTTGATTCCAAACGCAATATTATCCGCGATACTCAAATGCGGGAACAATGCAATATCTTGGAAAACCATACCTATATTGCGCTGCTCTGTAGGCATGCAAAATTGCGAAGTGGATAACTGCTGCCCCAACATGGAAATCTCGCCAGATTTAACCGGCTCAAAACCTGCAATCGATCTTAGCAGTGTAGATTTACCACAGCCACTCGGTCCCAAGAGACAACCAATTTCACCCCTTTCTAATCCCAATGAAACATTATGCACAACCTCAACATCACTATAGGCTAAGGTCACATCATCAATTAAAAGGTGTTTTGCTTGGCTCATAACTTAGTTTCCTGCACGCCCTTTAGATATTGAGCGGCTTAGTAAAATCACCGGTAATAGACCTACTGCCACTATGAGAAGTGACGCTGGCGCTGCATCTATCAACCTTTCATCTGACGCTAACTCAAACGCTCTAACGGCTAGCGTGTTGAAGTTGAAGGGCCTCAATATAAGAGTCGCTGGTAGCTCTTTTAAAACATCGACAAAAACAATGAGAAGCGCAGTTAATACAGAACTACGCATCAAAGGCACATGTACTTGTTTCAATACTTGTAAAGGCGTACAGCCTAAAGTGCGCGCAGCGCCATCTAGACTCGGTTTTATCTTTCCTAAGCCACTCTGAATCGCGCCCAGTGAGACGGCTAAGAAGCGAACAGTATAAGCAAATAATAGCGCGACAATCGTCCCCGAGAGGACCAACCCTAAATCAATATCGAACCAATTCTTGGCAGCCGCGATTAGTTGGTGATCCATCCACGCAAATGGGATGATAACCCCTATAGCGATAATCGTTCCTGGTAGAGCATAGCCCATACCTGCGGTCGCAATAGAGAAACGCACACCTTTACTTGGCGTTAAGCGACCAGCATAAGCTAGCAATAGCGCAAAGCCTACAGCAATCAAGGCAGCTAAAAATGCTAAATAGAAAGAGTTCCAAGCTAACTCGACAAAATCGCCATCCGATAAATCTGCCTGTGTAAAACTCCAATATCCAAGCAAGACTGCCGGAATCAGAAAACCAAATAGAACTGGAAATAAACATACAACAAAAGCAAAAAATGCCTTTCCACCTTTCAGCTCGATTAACTTTGCCTTCGCTTTATATTCTGCTGAAGAGTGGTACCGCGCTTTACGGCGAGAATATTTTTCAACCAACACTAAGAGTGCTACAAATCCGAGTAGAAAAGCTGCCAACTGTGCAGCAGCAGCGGAGTCACCAAAACCATAAAAGGTACGGAAAATACCTGTAGTAAAGGTACTAACACCAAAATACTGTACGGTGCCGTAATCAGCCAATGTCTCCATCAACGCCAAAGTTAACCCCGCAATGATTGCAGGGCGCGCTAAAGGTAAGGCTAATTTAAACAACCCCTGCCACTGGTTATAGCCGAGTGTTCTGCTGACTTCTAAAGTGCTGGAGGATTGCTCGAGAAAGGCTGCTCGGCTTAAAAGATAGACATACGGATACAACACTAAAGCCAACATCACTATCGCTCCGCCTAAAGAGCGAACTTCGAAAAACCAATACTCGCCGTAACCAAGTCCAGTGATATCTCTGATTAGAGTTTGCACTGGACCAGCATAATCCAATAAGCCTGTATAAGTGTAAGCAATGATATAAGCAGGGACCGCTAAAGGCAGTAGTAAAGCCCACGCAAACAATTTACGCCCAGGGAATTCGCATACGCTTGTGAGCCAAGCGGTTGGGATACCTAAAAGAAGAACACCAAACCCCACACCGAGCATGAGTAGTAATGAATTACTGACGTAATCAGCTAAGACCGTGTTGTATAGGTGAGAGAAAACATCTGCAGAGCCGTTAAAAACAAATCCAACGATCACAGCAATCGGCATTAACAACAGAAAGGTCACGACGAAAGAACTTGTCGCAAGCCAATTTTGTCCAAACTGTTTGAATTTAACTGCAGGCATTCTTTTTAAAGGCTCTGAAAAAACAGAAAACGCCTGTAAGACTTCTCTACAGGCGCTTAGGTCAAGCTATTCTATCACTTAATAAACAATTACTTGATAGTAAAATAGATCACTTCCAACCTGCGCGATCCATTAATTCAACTGCGCTACGGTTATTTTCACCCAGCTTGCTCAACACAATATCGTCAGCAGTAAACGCACCCAACCCAGCCAACGTATCAGAAACCTTAGCAGTCGTTACTACAGGATATTCGTTATTCACCTCTGCATACCAAGCTTGGGACTGATCAGAGGCCATAAATTCCATTAGCTTCACAGCATTTTCAACATTACGAGCATGCTTAGTAACACCTGCACCACTGACGTTCATGTGAACACCGCGGTCAGCTTGGTTTGGCCAAAACGCTGCTAATTTAGCTCCAACTGCTTTCTTTTCAGCATTTTCGCTATTCAACAAACGACCAAAATAGTAAGTGTTTGCTAACGCGATATCACATACGCCTGCGGCAGCCGCTTTTAGCTGATCAGTATCACCACCTGAAGGCGGCTTAGCGAAGTTTTTCACTAAACCTTTAGCCCAAGCTTCAGTTTTCTCTACGCCGATAGCATCGATCATAGAAGCAACTAAGGATTGGTTATAAATATTATTGGAAGAACGAACACAGATGCGCCCTTTCCATTTTGGATCAGCAAGATCTTCATAAGTGGACAACTCTGAAGGATCGACTTTACCTTTTACGTAAAAGATCGTTCTTGCACGCTGTGACATGCCATACCAATAGCCATCAGCATCTTTGAGGCTTGGCGGAATAACTTTATTTAGAGTGTCGCTTCCAGAAACCTGAAGAACGCCTGCACTTTTAGCGCGGTGCAAACGACCTGCATCAACAGTCACAAACAGGTCAGCAGGACTTGCTTTACCTTCTACCTCAAGGCGCTTTAACAGCGCATCAGCTTTACCTGTAACAAGGTTTACATTGATACCTGTTTCGTCGGTAAAACGATCTAGAAGCGGTTTAATCAAGGCTTCTTTACGTGCCGAATAAACATTTACAACACCTGCTTCTTGAGCAAAAGCAGATGTAGGCAATAAAGCGGATACAGTGACAGCAGCAACAGCACCAACAGAGGAAACAATCTTAGCTAAAGCATTTATCTTCATTAAAAACCTCAACACTCAACAATACAAAACGTGTCTTAAAGTAAGAATAGAATCATAAACGATAACCGTTATCATTGATATATATCTATTCAATTATCATTTGCTACTTTTGGCTTCGATATCGGCCTTAAACGACTTAACAGTGATTTAAACGGCTGAAAATAAAGATAGAGAACATTTTGCTCATTCGCCTCTACTTTTCTAGAAATACCAAACTCTAATTTCTGATCTCGTTCAGAATGAACCAGAGTACCTGTCCAACGATCCCAAACCGCCAAGATAACCCCATAGTTTTTATCAAAATGCTTAGGCAAGGTTGAATGATGGATCTGATGCTGCGCAGGCGAGATCAACCATCGCTCTACTCCGCCCCAATAACCGATCGCTATCTGGGAATGACGCAAATTGGATCCCAGCACATTAAATAGAAAGGTCGTTACAACCACACCGTAAAACATAAATAGATCAACACGATCACCGAACAGGAATGTAAATACTGCGATTAAAAAACCTTGAACAAATATCGATCGAAACGCAAACAGAATGCCTTCAACCGGATGGGTGCGAAATACAGTGATGGGTGTTAAGACCCGGGCGGAGTGGTGGACTTTATGAAACTCCCACAAAAACGGTACTTCATGCAGAAGCTTGTGTACAAAAAAACGGGAGAAGTCATTCAGGATAAAGTAACTGAATGTGAATAGTGCAGTTATAGTCCATAGTGGCCAGTCATTACCAACTGATTGATAACCCCACCACTCATGAAATTTAAAAAACAGCCATTCGAAAACAACCGCATGTGTTAACAGCAAAGGCGCTATAAATAAAAAAGAGAACTTGTTGATCAGAAAAATAAGGTAATCAGCTTTCGCTGATTGCGACCACCAAACCTTGGCGCTAAAGATAATCGAAATCGCTTTAGCAAAAGAGACTCGTTTAGTTTGAACCAACCAAACGACAGCAATAACAAGAGCTGCTAACAAGTAGCCCCAATAGACGCGTTTTTTACTATTGGTAAAGTCCGCTAGCACTGAATTATAGAATTCAGAAAAGATCTCGAGCATAGCCCCCTCAAATACAAAAAAACCAGCCCTGTTAGCAAGGCTGGCTTTTATCAATTGCTCTGTAGCGACTTAGTCGTTTTCTACGTAACCGCCAGAACCCAGTTTGTCAGCTAGAGCGCCCATGTCACCAAGAACATCTTTGTTACGCGCTTTAACGCCAAACTGATCAACCATCAACTGCTGAACTTTAAGCATGTGTAGCATGTACTGCTTCATGTCGCCAGAAGACGCTTGGATGTAGTTACCTTTGTCGTCTAGACCAACAACTTGCGTATTACCCAGCAATACAGGGCTGAAACCGATCAAACGGTTAAGTTTAACAGCCGTTTCACCAAGGTTTTTATTACCTGTTTGAAGTGCTAGTGCGAAACCTTTCAACTCACCCCAGTGCTTAGCGTAAGCACGGAATGCAGGAGCAACATCGCCGTTAGTTTCAACTAGCTTGTTGATCTCTTTAAGGTCTTTGTAAGTAGAGCCTGCGTATTTGAATACAGCTTCTGCGATAACCATTTCCCAGTTATCAGCGATAGTCGCAGCGTGAGCTTTAAGCTCTGTACGCTGCTTATCAGTTAGTGCTTCACCTTTAGCATCTGTGATCAGCTGACGACCATCAACGAAAGCTTGCATGATATTGTGCAGGTAAGTTGTTTTACCGCCCTTATCGAAGCCAGCTGCGTAATATGCGTGAGCGTAAGTCATCTCATTGTAAAGAGATACTTTACCGTCTTTGTTGAAGTCAGCTTTAGCAAGCGCACCTTCTTTCTGCTTAGCGATGTTGTAAACATCTTCTGCTGTCAGGTTAAGCGTATTCGCTGGTGCACCGAAGTAACCAAAACCTTCGTCCCAAGCGTGCTCTTTACCTGTGTAATGCTTACCTTCTTTGTAAGGCTTGTTGTTTGGTTTTTTGTCAGCATCTAGCTTTTCATCTAGGTAGTTATCTACAGCCTGATTGTAGAATACTGCACCCATTGCGAATTTAGAGATAAGCTGACGGTAGTCGTAACCTGTTAGAGGGTCATAACCTTTGTCAGAAGCTGCTGCTTTCTCGATCATGAAAGTAATTACTTCAGGACCTGTCATGTTACCAGGCCAGCCTGGTACAGCACCTTTAAACGTTTTACCGGATAGGTTTTTGCCTTTAGAAATCTCGTCTACAGAAGTCTCTGCAACTACGAAGCCGCCCTTAGTTGCTGGAGAAAGGATCTCACGACCAGCATCTTTACCTTCGTAGTAAGCAAGCATTTTTGCTTTAAGCTCAGCGTTTGGCTGACCGTTACCTTGGCCTGCCAATTTTTTCAAAGAAGTGTGAAGAACCTGACGTGCAGCCTGACCCGTGTAGGCAACAGAATTAGTAGCATCACCTTTGTAACCTTTTAGAGTTACAGGGAAATTGTCGTAATTTTGAGCCGCATTAGCACCTAGTGCAGTAACCATAGCAACACTAGCAACAAGAACTTTAAGCTTCACAGAAACCCCCTTCATGGATTCACAGAATATTGATCGCTTATACAAGATGGCGCAAAGATATCACACGCCAAAAGATAACGCTACAGATAAACATTCTCATTTAGATAAACATCTATTTTTTTGATTAGAGTTAAAATTAGCCTTAAATGCCCTAGACCAGTACACTTTAGCCTCTTCTATCTACCTGATAATTCCATGAACCTAATACTAATTAATACAGCTGACTTTGTAGCAAGCGATACTGCAGTTTTAACAGATCATCGTTTTGAACATATTCGCACCGTGCATAAACCTGAGATTGGAGCCCTACTCAATGTAGGCCTACTCAATGGAGCTATTGGTAAGGGAGAAGTGTTAGAACTCAATGACAACTGTGCAACGCTAAAAATATCACTAGAAAAACAACCTCCAGCCGCGTTACCTCTAACCCTAATATTGGCCTTACCCAGACCTAAAATGCTGAAACGGATACTACAAACTGTCTCAGCCATGGGCGTAAAAGAGCTTTATCTGATTAATTCCTATCGAGTAGATAAGAGCTATTGGAGCACGCCAATACTTAATCAAGTAGAAGAGCAGTTAAAGCTTGGCCTGGAACAAGCTGGCGATACGATTATGCCGAGCGTTCATTTACGCAAACGTTTCAAGCCTTTTGTAGAAGATGAACTTCCAGAGATCGCGAAAAATACACGCTCTTTAATTGCTCATCCCTATAATGCCAATAGGTGCCTAGAACCAGAAGCAATCCCCACAACCCTAGCGATTGGCCCTGAGGGCGGCTTTATTGAATACGAAGTAGATAAACTCAATCAATGCGGATTCAAATCAATCCATATTGGTGAGCGCATCTTAAGAGTTGAAAATGCAGTCCCAGTTTTGTTAGCTAAACTATTCCCTGTTTAATTCAGCCAATAGTTTGCGATATTTTTGCCAGTCAAATGATGGACCAGGGTCGGTTTTACGCTCTGGGGCTATATCAGAATGCCCAACGATTCTATCCAGTTCTATTTTTGGATAGATATCGCGTAACTGCTGGGTAAGGGTAGCTAAAGCGTTGTACTGATCATCCGAATAAGGATCTATATCCGTTCCTTCTAACTCTATGCCTATCGAAAAATCATTACAATTTTCTCTACCTTCAAAGATAGATACCCCAGCATGCCAAGCTCTACAGCCGGTTGGCACAAATTGGACAATATGACCACTACGCTCAATTAGAAAATGGGCCGAGACCTTTAACTCTTTTATCTCTTCAAAAAAGGGATCGATACTAGGATCTAATTTATTCTGAAAAAATTGCTGAATGTAGCCACCACCAAACTTACCCGGAGGCAAACTAATGTTGTGGATAACCAACAACGAAATATCTTTAGAGTCTGGGCGCTCATTAAAATTCGGCGAAGGCACAACCTCTACTTCTTTGTGCCAGTTTTGACATGCAATATTCATTTATCCCCTACCCGCTCTAGATCTATTTCGATAGAATCTGCATATTATCAGAGGCCCATTTGTAAAAGCCAAGCCTCACACATTTTCAATCAGGACCGACTATGTTGACCCGCGCAGAAATTCAGCACCTTATCCCAGACGCCGTTCGTTACGCTTTACAGGAAGATATAGGCAGTGGCGATATTACCGCACAACTGATTCCTGCTGAACAAACCGCAACGGCTCGAATCATCAGCCGGCAAGAGGCTGTTGTTTGCGGTATCGATTGGGTAAATGAAGTTTTTCGCCAAGTAGACCCTGAACTAGAGCTAGACTGGCAAGTTGATGATGGTGACATCGTTCAACGCGACCAAGTACTTTTCTGGGCGAAAGGTTCTGCTAGAAACCTTTTAACAGCAGAGCGCGCGGCTTTAAACTTTCTACAAACGCTTTCAGGCACAGCTACTGTGAGTAAGTTCTATGCGGACAAAGTAGCTGGCACAACGGTAAAACTGCTTGATACTCGCAAAACTCTTCCAGGCCTTCGCTTTGCCCAGAAATATGCCGTTACCTGTGGTGGCTGCTACAACCACCGCATTGGCTTATTCGATGCTTTCTTGATTAAAGAGAACCATATTATGGCCTGTGGTGGTATCGACGCCGCAATTGCCACAGCTAAATCAAATGAGCCTGGCAAACCTGTCGAAGTTGAAGTGGAAACGATGGAAGAACTTCATCAAGCGCTAGAAGCCGGTGCGGACATTATTATGCTGGATAACTTCTCTCTAGAAGCGATGAGGGATTCAGTTAAGCTAACTCGCGGTATTGCCAAGCTTGAAGCCTCTGGCGGCATTACTGACGAAACCTTACGCCCTATCGCAGAAACTGGCGTAGATTATATTTCTATCGGCGCGCTGACTAAGCACTGCCAAGCAGTAGATCTATCTATGCGCCTAATTGAAGATTAATGCCCAGATTACATTATTCTTGAGTGACAAAAGGCTGCACATATGCAGCCTTTTTCATTTTAAATAACACTTAAAATTTATCGTTTACTGACAGCTATCTGCGGCTAGCTGATCCCAATCATCTTCTTTCTGAATCTTGACCACATCATAGATCTCTACAATGGCAGTCGTCACACCTTTGGCTTTAATGATTTCACAAGCTTTAGCTGCTGCATGGTGAGGATTAACAGTGTCTGGGACAATACCAACAGCCATTACGGAATCATCATGCCACCAAACAGGACGTGCAGGAAATTCTGGCTGTTCGAGAATAGCGTTTTCTGCTGCGCTTTTAATTTGTGGGGTGAGCCTTTCAGTTGTATTAGCGATATACCAAGTCACACCAACACACGCCGCGATTAGAATAATTATTATATTTCGTTTCATTTCTATGTTTAGGTTCTTTAAAAACAAAAAAAAGAGGGTAACACCCTCTTTTTTTAAAAGATACGACTAACCTTAACGAGCTGGGCAACGGGCATCTTGGATACCAGTACAAGTAATTGCCCAAGTAACATTACCGCTAGTAGCCGTTGGTGTTAGGATTACTACGTCGGCAGCGTTGTCGTCAGTATCCATCTGCGTAGCAAGAGTATTGTTAATCGCACTAGAAACCAACGTCACGTTAACTGTACCAACATGGGAACCTTCCATAGTAGCATCCCAACCAGTGATAGATGCAGAAGACGTAGGAAGTGCAGCATTTACGTGGTAATACTCCTCAACAGCCACTTTGTTACCACCAGACAATGCAACAACTTCAGATAGTTTTGAGCGAAGCGTATAATCTTGGTATGCAGGCAATGCGATTGCAGCCAAAATACCAATAATCGCAACCACGATCATTAATTCAATTAAGGTAAAACCTTGTTGTACTTTTTTCATTTTTTTTCTCCAGCGAATAAAAATCCTTGGTATCACCAAGTCCTTTGATTGTAGCGCATTTTTCAAAACACGCCAGTGACCTATCCGATTTTATTTCATAATACTTATATAGCGCATTTTCAAACTGCTATGCAAATGCTATTTTAAGTGGGTAGCACTGTAACAAAAATAGATCTGAGCTATTTATCACTGATTCGTTAGTTTTAGTAATCAAAATTGGTGTCATGGAATGAGACGGGAGTCACACTTTGCAACCTAGCCAACCATTAAGTGGACTAGCAAAACGACTGGTTAATGAAGGTGTATGTTCAGCTGAAGTTGCAGCAGAGGCTTCTCTTCAATCAAGAGAAAAGCAGCAAACCTTTATCTCATATGTCATTGAACAACGCCTTGTAAGTGCATATAGAGCCGCCGCAGCAGCATCTGAAGAATTTGGTATTCCTTTATTGGATTTGGATGCACTAGACCTAACCAATTTGCCCCAAGGCCTAATTAACGATTCTCTTATTTCGAAACATCACGCTCTGCCTTTACAGAAACGTGATAACCGCCTATTCGTTGCTATATCCGACCCCACAAATATACAAGCATTAGATGAGTTTAAGTTTCAATGCGGTATCACAACTGAAGCTATCATTGTTGAAGAAGACAAACTTACACGGGCTATAGAAACATTTTTAGAAGGGCAAGATTCTGCTTTAGATGAATTAGAAGATAGTGATCTAGATAATCTAGAAATTTCAGACGGATCTGCTCCAGAGCCTGAAGAGCAAGATTCCGAAGAAGACGCTACAAAAGATGCACCTATCGTGCGTTTTATTAACAAAATCCTTTTAGATTCCATTAAAAATGGTGCATCCGATATTCATTTCGAGCCTTATGAAAAAAGCTATCGAATTCGCTCTAGGATTGACGGTATCCTTCAAGAGGTAGCCAAACCCCCTTCCAACCTAGCAGCGAGGCTATCTGCTCGGTTAAAAGTAATGTCGCAAATGGATATTTCTGAAAGGCGTGTGCCCCAAGACGGCCGCATTAAAATGAAGATATCTAAAAAACGCGCCATAGATTTTCGTGTAAATACTCTTCCCACTCTATGGGGTGAAAAAATTGTACTTCGTATACTAGACCCTAGCAGTGCAAAAATGGGAGTCGAAGCTCTGGGCTTTGCAGATTTCCAGAAAGATCTTTATTTAACAACCCTTCATCGCCCACAAGGCATGGTATTAGTAACAGGTCCAACAGGAAGTGGTAAAACCGTAAGTCTTTATACAGGCTTAAATATTCTCAACACTGAAGAACGGAACATATCTACTGCAGAAGACCCTGTTGAGATCAACTTGGAAGGGATAAACCAAGTACATGTAAATGCCAAAGTTGGTTTAAATTTTGCTGAAGCTCTTCGTGCATTCCTTCGCCAAGACCCTGACGTAGTAATGGTTGGTGAAATTCGAGACCTTGAAACGGCCGAAATAGCTATTAAAGCAGCCCAGACAGGACACATGGTATTATCCACGCTACATACAAATAGCGCTCCAGAAACACTCACTCGTTTACGAAATATGGGGGTTCCTGCATTTAATATAGCCACATCGGTTAGTCTCATCATAGCTCAACGATTAGGTAGGCGTTTATGTGAAAGCTGCAAAAAACCGACTTCTCTTCCTGAAGTCACACTAATAGAAGAAGGCTTTAGCAATGAAGAACTTGATAATCTAACTCTCTTTGAAGCTAATCATGATGGCTGTAGCAAGTGCAATCGCGGCTATAAAGGTCGAGTAGGCATTTATGAAATGCTTCCTATGACGCCAGAAATTGCTGAAGTTATTATGGAGAATGGCAACTCACTAGATATACTAAGAGTAGCTGAAACACAGAATTTCCAGAGCCTGAGACGCTCTGGTTTGAAAAAAGTCGCGGAAGGAATCACCAGTCTTGAAGAAATGAACCGAGTCATCAAGACCTGATAACGGGAATTAATTTATGGCTAAAAATGCCAAGTTATATACTTTCACCTGGCAAGGGAAAGATAAAAGCGGTAACAAAAGCAAAGGCAAGATAGATGCAAGCAGCGCAGTTCAAGCTAAAGCACAACTTCGCACTCAAGGAATCTTAACTTCTAAAATATCCAAAGAGCAATCTGCCGGCTTATTTAGCGCAAAAAACAAGCCTATAAAGCCTGTAGACATTGCTTTCTTTACCCGTCAAATGGCTACGATGATGCGTTCGGGCGTTCCATTACTCCAAGGACTAGAAATTACTGCTGGAGGTATAGAAAAACAAAAACTAAAAGATATTGTTTATGAAATTAAAAATGACGTAAACAGCGGAACAGATTTCTCAACCTCATTGACTCGGCACCCTGAACATTTTGATGATTTGTACTGCAACTTAGTGAATGCTGGCGAGCAATCGGGCGCATTAGATGCAATGCTAGACCGAATAGCAACTTATAAAGAAAAGCTAGAATCACTTAAGGCAAAAATAAAGAAAGCATTAACTTACCCAACAGCTGTAATAATTGTTGGCCTAATTGTTTCAGCTATCCTCCTTGTAAAAGTCGTACCTCAATTTGAAGATGTGTTCAAAGGTTTTGGCGCAGACCTCCCAGCCTTTACTAAATTCGTGATTAATTTATCTGAAGTTGCACAAGAATGGTGGTGGATCACTTTCCTTATTGTTGCTGTCATAGGCTTTTCATTCCAAAAAGCAAAACAAAAATCTCAGAGATTTAGAGACGGAACTGACAAAGCGATGCTAAAAATACCTATCATTGGTGAAATATTACACAATGCATCTATTGCTCGTTTCGCACGAACGCTTGCTACAACTTTTGCAGCAGGAGTTCCTTTAGTCAACGCTCTAGAGTCTGCCGCCGGCGCTTCAGGTAACGCTCTATATAGGGATGCAATTTTACAAATTAAAAATGGCGTATCTACAGGGCAATCCCTTCAAAACGCAGTAACCATGACAGGTATATTTCCCAATATGGTTATTCAGATGATTGCAATCGGGGAAGAAGCCGGCTCACTTGAGATGATGTTAGAAAAGATTGCTGATTTTTATGAAGAGCTAGTGGATAACGCTGTAGATAACTTATCTAGCTTACTAGAACCTCTTATTATGGCTGTTCTTGGAGTTTTAGTTGGCGGACTCGTTATAGCCATGTATCTTCCGATATTCCAATTAGGCAACGTTGTTTAGCACAACATCCAAGTTTTGGTTTATTCTTAATTTCCTAATAGAAGGGTGAATAACCCATATATGAAGTGCTGATTACAATAAATTATGAAAAACTCTTTGATGGTTTCATTTTTATCCTAGTAAATTTAATTGAAGTTACTCCTCCTACGCAAATTTCAAGTTTAAAACTATGATTCCAATTATTAATGACCCCGCGCTGGCTATCGCTTGCGCGTTTTTGTTTTCTCTTTGTGTCGGTAGTTTTTTAAACGTAGTCATACATCGTTTACCTATTATGATGACTCGAGAATGGGAGAAAGAAATTTTTTGCTACCTGAAGGAACAGGAAGCTAAGCAACAGCAGGAAGAGCAGGAAGAGCAGGAAGAGCAGGAAGAGCAGGAAGAGCAGGAAGAGCAGGAAGAAATCTATAATCTTTCCGTTCCCGCATCTACCTGCCCCAAATGCGCACACAGAATCAGATGGTATGAAAACATACCGGTTATTAGCTGGATATTCCTTGGCGCTAGATGCTCTTCATGCGGGTTACCGATACCTTTCAGATACCCTTTTGTAGAATTATTTACAGCTATTTGCTCCGCTTATGCAGTTTACGTTTTTGGCTTTAACCTGATTGGATTAAGCGTAGTAGTACTTACATGGGTACTGGTATGCCTGATTTTTATAGATATTGATCATCAACTACTTCCCGACCGTTTAACTCTACCTTTGCTATGGCTGGGTTTATTCGTCAACAGTTTTGGCCTTTTCAGTTCACTAGAACACGCTGTCTATGGTGCAATGGCAGGTTACCTAAGCTTATGGTCAATCTACTGGGCATTTAAACTGCTAACAGGCAAAGAAGGTATGGGATACGGAGATTTCAAACTACTCGCAGCCCTTGGAGCCTGGGCTGGAGTCTATCAATTGCCACTAATTATTCTATTAAGCTCATTAGTCGGTGCGATAATTGGTATAGCTATGATGCTGTTTAAAAACCATTCACCTCAAAACCCTATTCCATTTGGCCCATATCTCTCAATTGCAGGATGGATAGCACTGATCTGGGGCGACACTCTGACAACACTCTACCTTCAACTAATAAGAATCTAATCTATGTACATTGTTGGCATCACAGGTGGCATCGGCTCAGGAAAAAACGCTGTAACTGATCGTTTACAAGACCTCGGAATCACTATTGTTGATGCTGATATTGTTGCACGAGAAGTGGTCGCAAAAGGCGAACCTGCACTAGACAAAATCGCTGAGCACTTTGGCAGTCACATTGTCACTGAAAGTGGTGAATTAAATCGTAAAGATTTGCGCGAAATAATCTTCAGAGATAAAACAGCCAAAACCTGGTTAGAGCAACTATTACACCCGATTATTCGCCAAAGTATCAAACAGCAATTACACGATGCCACAAGCAGCTATGCTGTACTGTCTTCCCCACTATTATTAGAAACAGACCAGCACGAATTAGTTCAGACAGTAATCGTTGTAGATGCGGCCGAAGAGTTACAATTAGCTCGAACTGTTAAGCGCGATAGCGCTAGCAAAGAACAGATCAAAGCAATTATGGCCGCCCAGTTGCCCCGCCAAGAAAGACTAAAAAAAGCAGATATTATCATCGATAACAATGCTGATTTAGAAAGCTTGGAAAATCAGGTTATCAAGCTACACACAGAGCTTAGTGAAGCTACACACAGAGCTTAGTGAAGCTACAAAAGAGAAAAAGAAATGAGTAGTCCAAAAATAAAATGCCCAACCTGTTCCAAAGAGCAAGCTTGGGACAGCAGCAACCCTTTTAGACCCTTCTGTAGTGAACGTTGCAAAATGATTGATTTAGGCGCTTGGGCAAGCGAAGAATATTCAATACCTGAATCAAAAGCTGCTAGCGATTTTAGTAGCGGTGAAACGGAAGAACAGATTGATAAAGATCAGCCTATCCCTCCGACCATGCACTAATTGCCGCAATACCTTGCGCACCATTCTCCACAGCGAGAACTAAATCGCTTTTATCCATGCCACCCAACGCAAAAACAGGCACCAAGCTAGACTTAGCTAATTCGGAAAAATCCTTCCAACCTAATGGCTCTACCTCAGGGTGCGATTGCGTATGCTGTACTGGTGACAGCATTATGTAATCGACCCCTTTAGCTATCGCTTCGGACAGTTCATCAGCATTATGACAAGACGCACCCAGCCAACGCCCAGTGAACTCGTCTCTATGATTCAACTTTTCCAGATTACTCACTGAAAGATGAACTGCATCAAGAGCCAACTTATTCGCAATGTCTACCGTAGTGTTTACCGTAAAGAAAACATTTCTTACAGAGGCCGCATCTATTTGAGCATTGATGAAATCAATTGTTTTATCCAATGCTACTGAATCAGCCTCAAACAGCGGAGCTCGAAGGACAACACCTTCAGCTCCAGCCTTTATTGCTCGCATAATAGATACTTCAAGCTGTTGAAGATCTGAAAGATACGGCGTTATAGCAAGTGATTTCGGTAAAAGGCAGGCATCCAAGATCGGTTTATTTGCAGCAGGGAACTCATAGCCATCCAACTCATCAAGCTTCACCCAACGTACTGGCTGCCCTTCCTTACCCCAAGGCTCTCCCTCAAATTCAGTAATACTATAAACATCGAGTAAAACTGATTTATCAGGATAATGATAAGGAACCTCTATCAGCTTTTCTGCTTGGGTAAGTCTGATCCCCAGCTCTTCATCAAGCTCACGGCTTAAAGCATCAAGCACAGCTTCCCCTGACTCAACCTTACCACCAGGGAACTCCCACAAGCCGCCCTGGTGTTTATCATCAGGGCGTTTCGCAATCAGCAACTCACGCTTACTATTCCAGATAGCAGCCGCTGCGACATGAACAACCTTATTAGCCATTAGCTACGGTAATCCGCATTGATGCTGACATAGTCATGGGAAAGATCCGTAGTCCATACCGTCTCTGACACGTCACCACGATTAAGTACGACTCGAATTAGAATCTCTTCCTGGTCCATAACCGCCTGACCAGCTTCTTCAGTGTAAGTAGCGTCTTTTCCACCCTTACTAACGATACAAACATCGCCTAAATAGATCTCTAACGCATTAAGATCTAGATTTTCTATCTCGGCACGCCCAACTACCGCCAATACACGCCCCCAGTTTGGATCTGAAGCGAATAAAGCCGTTTTAACTAGAGGAGAGTGAGCAATATCAAAAGCCGTCTTCAAAGCTTCCTGCTGCGTCTTAGCTGACTCAACTTTTACTGTCACAAACTTAGTTGCACCCTCGCCATCACGTACAATCGCATGCGCCAAATCTTGCATAAGCTGTGTCAATTCAGTTTTGAATAAGGCTAGTAGGGAACGATCTTCCGGAGAAACTGACACACCTGATTTCCCAGTCGCAACCAACATACAAGAATCATTTGTAGATGTATCACTATCAACCGTAATACGGTTAAAGGAGCAATTGGCTGTATCAGTAAGTAGCACTTTCAATAAATCAGCATCAACTTGCGCATCTGTTGCCACATAGCCCAGCATTGTTGCCATATTTGGCTTAATCATGCCTGAGCCTTTTGATATACCAGTCAAAGTTACAACCTTGCCTTGGTACTCAAATTGACGGCTAGCGCCTTTGATTCGTGTATCAGTGGTTAAAATGCCTTCTGCAGCCTCATCCCAACCTGATTCCGATAGCACCTCTTTAGCTGCAGGCAAAGCTGAAACTAATTTTTCTACAGGCAACTTTTCACCGATAACACCAGTGGAAAAAGGAAGAACTGCCTCAACACCCGAATCGCAAAGCTTAGCGACCTCTTCACAGGTTGTAATAGCATCATTCCAACCTTCCTCACCAGTACCCGCATTAGCGTTGCCTGTATTAACGATAAAATATCGCGTTGCTGCAGCGTCTAAATGTTTTTTAGAAATCTGCACCGGCGCTGCGCAAAAAGCATTCAAAGTAAAAACGCCTGCGACAGTAGCTTCTTCACACAACTCCATCAGCACTACATCTTTTCGACCTGGAGTTTTAATACCTGCAGAAGCTGTTCCTAATTTAAACCCTGCAACTGGGTGCATTTTTTCTGGAAATGTAGCTGGCCCGACTGCCATTTTCTGTCTCCTAAGATGCAGAAAGCAGCTTAAAAGCTGCTTTCTGTGTTGACCAATAAACAGTTCACTCTTACGAAAGCTTACCGTGACACTGCTTGTATTTTTTACCTGAACCACATGGACATGGTTCGTTACGACCTACTTTACGGCCATCTCGAACGAAAGTTTCTGGCTGAGCTTGCTCTTCAGCATTGGAACTTTCACCCTCTTCACCCGACATAGCTGAGCTATTGTCATGCTTAAAGTCCATCTGCTGTCGTTCAGCTTGCTCACGGCGCTGCTGCTCCATCGCTTCAACATCTTCTGGCTGCTGAACTTGCACATGACTTAGAATACGAATGACATCACGCTTGATATTTTCCAGCAATTCTTGGAATAGGTGGAAAGATTCACGCTTGTATTCCTGCTTAGGGTTCTTCTGTGCATAACCTCGAAGGTGAATGCCCTGACGCAGGTGATCCATAGTCTGTAGGTGTTCTTTCCACAGGGTATCTAGCACCTGAAGCATAACCTGCTTCTCAAAGTTACGCATTGTAGATTCGCCCACTTGCGCTTCTTTCTGCTGATAAACCTCTAGCACTGTATCCTGAACTTTTTGATGCAGGGTTTCTTCATGCAATGAATCATCTTGATCTAGCCACTCTTGAATTGGCATTTTAATGGAAAAATCAGTTTCCAATGCTTTCTCAAGACCTGGAATATCCCACTGTTCTTCAAGACTCTGCGGCGGAACAAACTCACTAAATTTATTAGCAACAACCTCTTCACGAACAGAATTAACTGTTTCAGAGATATCGTCTGTGGCCATCAAGTCATTACGCTGTTCGTAGATGATTGTACGCTGATCATTAGCTACATCATCATATTCAAGCAATGACTTACGGATATCAAAGTTACGACCCTCTACTTTACGCTGCGCTTTCTCGATCGCATTACTTACCATCTTATGCTCGATAGCTTCACCACGCTCCATACCTAGCGCTTGCATCAACTGTCTTACACGATCGGAAGCAAAGATTCTCATCAAATCATCTTCTAAGGACAAGAAGAATCGAGATGAACCTGGGTCACCCTGACGACCTGCACGACCACGTAGCTGGTTATCAATACGACGAGATTCATGACGTTCAGTACCTACAATATGTAGACCGCCATTTTCCAATACCTGTTCATGGCGCTTCTGCCATGCAGCCGTCAATTCAGCAACTTGTTCTTCAGATGGGTTATCAAGTTCAGCTAGTTCAGCCTCTAACTTACCACCCAACACAATATCGGTACCACGACCAGCCATGTTAGTCGCGATAGTCACAGCACCTGGACGACCTGCCTGAGCAATGATTGACGCTTCACCACCGTGGTTCTTTGCGTTCAATACATTGTGCGTAATTTTTTCTTTCTTCAGTAATGAAGAGATTAACTCAGATGATTCGATGGACGCTGTACCCACAAGTACAGGACGCTCCGCTTCCTGACAAGCACGAATCTCTTTGATAATAGCTTCGTACTTTTCTTCAACCGTCAGGTAAACCAGATCGTTCTCGTCTTTACGAGCGATCGCTTTGTTGGTTGGAATTACAACAACATCTAAACCGTAAATCTGACGCAGCTCGAATGCTTCCGTATCCGCCGTACCCGTCATACCAGACAGTTTGTCGTATAGACGGAAGTAGTTCTGGAATGTGGTTGAGGCAAAAGTCTGGCTCTCATTCTGAACCGATACACCCTCTTTTGCTTCTACCGCTTGGTGCAAACCTTCTGACCAACGTCGGCCTTCCATGATTCGACCCGTGTGCTCATCGACAATCACAACCTGATTGCCCTGAACAATGTAATCAACATCACGTTGGAATAAGTTATGCGCTCTCAACCCCGCTAGCACGTGGTGCAGCAGGTTAAGGTTCTGAGGTGCATACAGGCTATCACCTTCACTCAGAAGACCTTTTTGTGCAAGCATATCTTCAACAGCAGTGTGACCCGCTTCTGTCAGTTCAACCGTACGGTTTTTCTCATCAACAACGAAGTGCTCGTTAATCTCCTGCTCTTCGTCCTGAGGATCAATTTCACCATCGAATTTCTCTAACGAAGGAATTAGCTCGTTAATCGCAATATAAAGCTGAGAGCTATCTTCTGCAGGACCTGAGATGATCAAAGGCGTACGCGCTTCGTCGATTAAGATAGAGTCAACCTCATCGACTACAGCGAAGTTAAAGCCGCGCTGCACTTTCTCAGCAGTGCTAAATGCCATGTTATCGCGGAGATAATCAAAGCCAAATTCGTTGTTTGTGCCGTAAGTGATATCACAAGCATAAGCAGCACGTTTCACTTCTGGATTTTGACCAGATAGCGCAACACCTACCGATAAGCCTAGAGATTCATAAAGAGGACGCATCCATTCAGCATCACGCTCTGCTAGGTAATCATTCACTGTTACTACGTGAACGCCTTCAGCAGGAAGCGCATTTAGATATACAGCTAATGTTGCTACAAGGGTTTTACCTTCACCCGTACGCATCTCCGCAACTTTGCCATCATTCAGTGTCATACCACCGATAAGCTGAACATCAAAATGGCGCATACCCATAACACGCTTTGATGCTTCTCTTACCGTAGCGAAAGCTTCAGGAAGGATCTGTTCCAGAGTCGCGCCATCATCAAGACGCTGACGGAATTCAGCCGTTTTAGCCTTTAGCTCTTCATCCGTTAGTTTTTCTAGATCTACTTCCAACGCATTGATCGCCTTTACGATCTTACCCATGCGCTTTAATTCGCGATCATTCTTACTACCAAAAACTTTCTTTAACAGTCCTGTCAGCATATCTCGACTTATACCTGTGAAGTCTAAAACCTATAGTCCGCTCGATTAGCGGATAAAAATTAACTCAGCATTCTACCTTTATTGGGGGCAGAAAATGAATCTAAAAGGGGAAATAAAAAAAATATGGAAAAAAGATAGGGAAATAGACAAAAAAAAGCCGAACTATAAAAGTTCGGCTCTTAATTCTTTCGATCTATCAGACTGCTAATACTGGCTTCTGATAAGAGATAGGCGCGCTTTCTTCATTATCTTCGAAAGTCACCACTTCCCAAGCATCTTCTTGCGCTAACAATTCACGCAAAAGACGATTGTTTAGATAATGCCCTGATTTGTTTCCGTAGAACTCACCGATCAAGCTCTTACCTAGTAGGTATAGATCACCCACCGCATCAAGCACTTTATGCTTAACAAATTCATCGTCGTAACGAAGGCCGTCTTCATTAAGAATACGGTAATCATCGACTACGATCGCATTATCAAAGCTACCACCTAATGCTAGGTTTTGAGAGCGAAGGTATTCATAGTCACTCATAAAACCAAACGTTCTCGCACGGCTAACTTCTTTAACGAAAGAAGTACTAGAGAAGTCTAGGAAAGATTCCATGTTACGGCCTTCAAATGCTGGGTGTTCAAAATCGATTTTGAAGCCCACTTTAAAGCCATCAAACGGTTTAAACGTAGCTGACTTACCATCAGCCTCAACCGTTACTTCTTTCTTAATACGGATAAATTCTTTAGGAGCATTCTGCTCTTCTAGGCCTGCCGACTGGATCAAGAATACAAACGGCGCAGCACTACCATCCATAATAGGTACTTCTTCTGCACTTAGCTCAACATAAGCATTATCAATACCTAAGCCAGCCATTGCAGAAAGTAGGTGCTCAACAGTCGCTATACGCGCGCCATCTTTAGCCAGGTTGGTTGACAGTTTTGTATCAGAAACATTGTGCGCATGCGCAAGGATCTCAACAACTGGATCCAAGTCAGTACGACGGAAAACAATACCGGTATTTACTGGCGCAGGCTTCAACGTCAGATAAACCTTCTGCCCCGTATGCAAACCAATACCTGTTGCTTTAATGCTGTTTTTTAATGTTCTCTGTTTAATCATGCTATCTGCCAAAAAATAAAATAGGCCACTCTAGCGCGAGATACTAACAAATAATCGCCCTTTTAGAAAGGACATTCCAATTAATCCGCTTGTTTACGCAGAAAAGTAGGAATATCTAAATAAGCGGACTCGCTCTCAGTACCTGTTGATTTTAACAACTCACTTTCAGTCTCAGCCGGCCCGTCAAGTGCCTCATTTTTTTTGCGACGCAAAACCGTAGGCAGATCGATCTGCTCAAGGTCTAAACTTCCATCCACTTTTTGCATTCCACCAGAAACAGGGCGGACCGTTTCTTCTGGCTTATCCAAACCCGTAGCAACAACTGTCACTTTCAGTTCGTCAGTCATCTCTGGCTCAATGACGGTACCGATGACAATCGTGGCATTTTCAGATGCGTACTCTTCAATCTGATTACCCACTTCGGTAAATTCACCCAAGCTGAGATCCATACCCGCAGTGATATTTACCAAGATACCGCTCGCGCCTTTCAGATCTACGTTATCAAGTAGTGGACTCTTGATCGCTTTCTCTGCAGCTTCAGCAGCTCGGTTCTCACCACGCGCACCACCGGTACCCATCATCGCCATGCCCATTTCGGACATAACAGTCCGCACATCAGCAAAGTCAACATTGATCATACCCGGACGTGTAATAAGATCCGAAATACCCTGAACAGCCCCTTTCAAAACATCGTTGGCAGACTCAAATGCATTCAAAAGGCTGCAATTACGACCTAGTACCTGCATCAGTTTTTCGTTAGGGATAATAATGAGGGAATCAACACTTTCGCGAAGCTCTTTGATACCTTCAATAGCAATACTCATTCGTTTACGGCCTTCAAACGGGAAAGGCTTTGTCACGACTGCGACTGTTAGAATTCCGAGTTCTTTAGCTACTTCGGCTACGATAGGTGCGGCACCCGTACCTGTACCACCGCCCATACCAGCCGTGATAAATACCATATCCGCACCTTGCAACATTTCTGCAATGCGATCCCGATCTTCCATCGCAGCCTGACGACCAACTTCTGGATTTGCACCCGCGCCTAGGCCTTTGGTAAGCGTATTACCAAGCTGGATAACTTTTTGGGACGCCATAGATGAAAGCGCTTGCGCATCTGTATTTGCACAAACAAATTCCACCCCTTCTAGGTCACCACTTTCCATGTGTTTTACAGCGTTTCCGCCTCCACCACCAACACCGATAACTTTAATAACGGCATTTTGCGGAACGCTATCTAACAGTTCAAACATTGTTAGCTCCTTTAGTGCCCTGCCAAGCACTATCCCCTAATAAAGCAGCACGCTACTTTTGCTGCTATCAATCTAAAAACCTTCAGCTTGTTCAGAAGTTGTTCTGAAACCAAGCTCTCATCTTGTCTAAAACACTCTTTTGCGAACCCACAACGACTTCTGGCTCGACGTCTTGCTCAACAGCACCAACATGATCTTGTTGTGCGTATTGCAGAAGCCCCATACCTGTTGCATAAATAGGGCTACTTAAAATATCTTCCATCCCACGTACACCGTGTGGTGTCGCCAAGCGAACCGGCATATGGAAGATTTCTTCAGCTAATTCAATGGCACCTTCCATTTTCGAAGTTCCGCCTGTCAGCACAATGCCTGCTGCAACCAAATCTTCAAAACCACTGCGTCTCAATTCGGCCTGAATCAGGCTAAACAATTCTTCGTAACGGGGCTCAACCACTTCTGCTAACGACTGTCTAGAAAGATCCCTAGCAGGCCTATCACCTACACCAGGCACCTTAACGGTCTCTTCACCTGTAGCGAGCTGTGCCAGTGCACACGCATATTTAACCTTGATCTCTTCCGCATGCTGCGTTGGTGTTCGCAAAGCCATCGCGATATCGTTTGTAACTTGATCACCAGCAATCGGAATGACCGCAGTATGACGAATAGAACCGCCTGTAAAAATAGAGATATCAGAGGTGCCACCGCCGATATCCACCATACAAACACCCAGCTCCTTCTCATCTTCCGTCAAAACGGAATAGCTTGAAGCCAATTGCTCAAGAACTAGGTTATCTACATCAAGACCACAACGTCGCACACACTTTTCAATATTCTGAGCAGCATTCACTGAACCAGTAACAAGGTGCACCTTCGCTTCTAAACGCACACCCGACATCCCTAAAGGCTCTTTGATGCCCTCTGAGCTATCAATCTCATACTCTTGAGGCAAAATGTGCAAGATTTTCTGGTCAGCTGGAATAGCCACAGCACGTGCAGCATCAATTACGCGTTCCAGGTCATACTCAGTAACTTCTCGATCTCGAACAGCCACAATGCCATGAGAATTCAGGCTGTTAATATGGCTACCTGCAATCCCAACTGTCACAGAGTGAATCTTACAACCCGCCATCAATTCAGCCTCTTCTACCGCGCGCTGAATCGAGCTCACTGTTGATTCGATATTCACTACAACGCCTTTTTTCAGGCCTCGAGATGGGTGCGAGCCAATGCCGATAATTTCGATGGCACCATCAATACCGATCTCCCCTACAAGGCACAGCACCTTTGAGGTCCCGATATCGAGCGCAACAACCATATTGTTTTCCATCGAACCACTCATTATGTTTTATCCTGCATTTCGCTTTCGGGTTTTTCCCGCCATTTCACCGCCACCCCATGGGTATAACGTATATCGATTGTTTCTATATCAGCCGCTTGAGCAGCCAATCGTTGTTTATACAAAGTCAAAAACCGTTGTAAGCGTGCATTGATTGCTTCTCGACCTACAACTACTTTTATCTGGTTATCTAGCTCCATGGTCCAGGCTCCACGAGCCTCTAAATCCAGTGCGACAACACTAAGCCCCATAGGCTTCAACATCTGATTAAAATCATGAAACTGTGACATTACCCTTTCTGTATCTGGAGCAGGCCCACTTAATCGAGGTAAGCTCCGATACTCTTGAGAAAGTTCAGGCCAAAATATATCGCCCTGATGGTTTAACAAACCTCTCTCCCCCCAACGAGCAACCGGCACCTCTTCCTCAACTTCAATAAGCAAGGTATCGGGCCAATCTCGTCGAATAGAAGAGACCCTGACCCATGGCTGTTCACTTACTAGTGATTGAACCGATTCAATATCAATCTCTAATAGATTCGCTGTTAGGCCACCAGCAATAATCTGCCCTAACTTTTCTCGGTCCAAATGCTGGGTTTTACCTTCAATCACTACGCTCGCTACCGGGCGATCCAACCACTGCCATAAGTTATGACCAATACCCCATAACACGCCGATAAAAATAACTAGAGAAGACAACGTCCAAAATGGCTTCCACCAAAACTCAGTATCGTTATTTACTAGGCTATCCTTTTTAGGATTCTTTTTATCAGCTTTCCCTTTTACTGGTTCTTCTTTAGCGATCTTTTCACGACTGGCACCGCGAGGCTTAGCAAGCTCTACTTCTTGCTCCCCCAACGGTTCAGTTTGTCGAAAAAATCGCAAAAGGTTCATTTTATTGGGCCGTTTTTAATATTCTAACGACCAACTCATCAAAGCTAATTCCTTGCTCTCGCGCAGCCATTGGCACAAGACTATGATCCGTCATACCCGGAGCCGTATTAACTTCTAATAGTTGGAAGTTTCCATCTTGATCTTGCATCACATCTACACGCCCCCAGCCTTTACAGCCAACCGCGGCAAATGCTTGTTCAGCTAGACGTTTCAGGGATGTTAATTTGTCCTCTGACAAACCATGATCGAACTTGTACTGCGTATCGTTCGCTAGATATTTTGCATCAAAGTCATAAAACTCGTGCTGCGTGACTAGCTGAATAGGAGGCAATGCAGAACCATCAAGCACCGCAACGGTATACTCGTCACCACTCATCCAACTTTCTGCGATCACACTACGATCAAAACCAGCGGCTGTTTCCAATGCTGTTTCTAGTTCACTAGCACTGGCAACTTTACTCATTCCAATACTGGAACCTTCGTGCGCAGGCTTAACAATCATCGGTAAACCAAGACGCTCAACGATGTCATCAACCTCAAATTCACCATTAAATGCCGCAAATGTTGGAGTCGGTAAGCCTGCGCCTATCCACACCTGCTTGGTTCTTAACTTATCCATACCGATTGCAGAAGCTGTCACACCACTTCCAGTGTATGGTTTGCCTAGCATTTCCAACGCACCTTGCAAGGTACCGTCTTCACCGCCTGGGCCATGTAAAATCAAAAAGGCACGATCAAAGTGATTTTCTTGTAGTTGCTGTAACGGCTGTTGATCGCCATTAGGACCATAGAGATCGATACCAAATGCATCAACACCTGCACGTTGTAGTCCAGCTAAAACCTCAGCACCACTCTTGAGTGAAACATCACGCTCAGATGAATTACCACCAAAAATAACCGCAACTCGTCCGAAGTCGGATTTCATTTGAGCATCAATTTGATAACTCATTTTTCCTCCTTATCGGCTACAAGGTTGGCCTGTTTAAGCTGATGAGCAAGCGCTGTAATATCACCCGCACCTTGAGTCAGCAATAGATCACCTGGCTCCAAAATATCTTTCAGCACATCGGCAACGGTGTCTTTATCACTAACAAATACCGGATCTATACGACCACGCTGACGAATGCTTCGACATAGGCTACGACTATCAGCACCAGCAATTGGCTCTTCACCAGCGGCATAAACCTCTAGCAATAACAACACATCGGCTTCAGACAGTACTTCCACAAAGTCTTCGTACAAATCACGAGTTCGGCTATAACGATGAGGCTGATTAATCATCACCAAACGCTTTTCAGGCCAGCCTTCACGAATGGCTTTAACAACGGCATTAACTTCTCTTGGGTGGTGACCGTAATCATCAACCAACATAACGCTACCACCATTGACAGGCACGTCCCCCAAAACTTGGAAACGACGACCAACGCCTTCAAACTTAGTTAAAGCGGTGCAGATCGCTTCATCACTAATGCCCTCATCGGTAGCCACAGCAATCGTTGCTAAGGCATTCAACATATTGTGATGTCCCGGCATATTTAGTGAGATTTCTAGATCGGCAAAATCTCCCGGGCGCTTAACGGTAAAGCGGGTGTACATACCTTCTTGTCTGATATTCTCAGCACGGTAGTCAGCATCTTCCTCTACACCGTAAGTCAGCACTGGACGACTAACTTCCGGAAGGATTTCCCTTACAACAGGATCATCGATACACATAACCGCAAGACCGTAGAATGGTAGGTTATGTAGAAACTCGACAAATGTTTTCTTCAACTTAGAGAAGTCATTCTCATAAGTTTCCATATGGTCCGCATCGATGTTTGTAACAATCGCAACCATAGGCTGTAAGTGAAGGAATGAAGCATCACTTTCATCAGCCTCTGCCACAAGATAGCGGCTCGTGCCCATTTTGGCGTTGGTGCCAGCACTGTTCAGTCGACCGCCAATGACAAATGTTGGATCAAGCTCGCCTTCAGCAAAGATGGAAGCTAACAGACTTGTCGTCGTTGTTTTGCCGTGCGTGCCAGCTACAGCAATACCGTGACGGTAGCGCATCAATTCAGCCAACATTTCAGCACGACGAACAATCGGAATACGCTGTTCACGCGCAGCTTTCACTTCTGGGTTTTCTTCGTTAACCGCAGTGGAAACAACAACCACATCCACACCTGAGACATTGGTATCAGCATGCCCAATAAAGATGTTCATCCCCAAGCCTTCTAGGCGTTGAGTTGTCGCGGACACTTTAATATCTGAACCTGAGATCTGATATCCCTGATTCAGCAATACTTCCGCAATACCACACATACCCACACCACCAATGCCGATAAAATGAATTCGGCTGATACGGCGCATTTCCGGTATTTCATAACGGGTGAAAGCATTTTGTTGTTTCATTACTTCATTGCCTCAAGACAAACATTTGCTACCACATCACTTGCTTCGGGTTTACCTAGTGATAGCGCTTTGTTCGCCATTTCCATCAACGTTTCTCGTTGATTTAATTGTTCTGTTAATAATGCTGTTAGCGTTTCTTTATTAAGATCCGCCTGCTGAATTAAAATTGCAGCATCTCTCTCAGCAAGATAATTTGCGTTTTTAGTTTGGTGATCATCAACCGCATAAGGAAAAGGCACTAATACAGATGCCACACCTGCATTGCTCAATTCACTCACCGTTAAAGCACCAGCACGACATAAAACCACATCTGCCCAACTATAGGCTTCTGCCATATCATCAATAAATGGCACAACTTTACACTCAGTTACGCCCAGCGCTTCATAACGCTGCTGAGTTTCTTCAATATTTCTTTTTCCTGCCTGATGCCAAACCTCTGGACGTTGCTCCTGAGGTAAATCAGCAAGCACTTCAGGCAGAAGGTCGTTAATCGCTTTCGCGCCTAAACTTCCACCTACAACCAAAAGACGCAAAGGTCCTTCACGATCAGAAAAACGCTCTTTAGGTTCAGGTAAATTCAAAATACTTCCGCGTACCGGATTACCCACAGTTTGAGTCGTTAGGCCACTTTTGAATGCACCTTGGAACGCTTCCAGAACTTTTTTGGCTAATTTAGACAAAGCCTTGTTAGTCATTCCTGCAACAGCATTCTGTTCGTGAATGATCAACGGAATTCTTAGCAACCACGCAGCAAGACCACCGGGACCAGAAGCAAAACCGCCCATACCTAATACAACATCAGGGTTAACAGAGCGAACAACCGATAGCGCCTGCCACAAAGCGATCAACAGTTTAAATGGAGCCAAAAGAAGGCTTAACTTGCCTTTGCCTCTTAAACCTCTGACTTCAATAGAGTGCAGTTTTAATCCTGCTGCAGGTACCAAATCAGCTTCTATTCCGTGTCGAGAGCCCAACCATTCAACATGAACACCTTGTGCCTGTAGTTTCTCTGCTGTAGCCAATGCAGGGAAGACATGGCCGCCAGTGCCGCCAGCCATAATCAAAGCTACTTTTTTATCAGAAGCGCTCATGCGGTAGCCTCCTGATTTTTTTGTTTACGCTCTTTAGCTTCAGCATCTGGCTGATTTTTTCCAGCTAGTTTCAATTCGTAGTCAACTCTTAAAATAACGGCCAACATGGCACAACTTACTAACAAACTACTTCCACCGTAACTCACCAAGGGAAGTGTCAAACCTTTTGTAGGCAAAGCACCAACATTCACCCCAATATTGATCAACGCCTGCCCTGCAAAGATAATTGCAAAGCCGTAACAGACATAAGCAGAGAAAAAGGATTTTACCTTTTCAGCTCGACGACCAATACGGAAAATATTCACGATTAATACGGCATAAACCAAGATCAAAGCGATCGCGCCGATAAAGCCCAACTCTTCTGCCAATACTGAAAACACAAAGTCAGTATGAGCTTCTGGCAGATAAAATAGTTTTTGAACGCTATTACCTAACCCCGTTCCAAACCATTCACCACGACCAAAAGCGATTTGTGCCTGCGATAACTGGTACCCAGTTCCAAAAGGATCGGACCATGGATCTAAGAAGCTCTGAAGTCTAGCTACTCGGTAAGGCTGCAAACCCACAACAGCAACCAGCAGACCCACTACACCAGAGATCACCATCAAGAATTGGGAAAAGCGCATTCCACCCAAAAAGATCATGCCCATAACTGTCCCCATCAGGACAACTAAGGCACCAAAGTCCGGCTCGAAGTACAGCAGCACACAAAAAATACCCAGAGGTAGAGTCGGCTTCGCAATCCCTTTCCAGCTGCTACGCACTTCATCCAAGCGTCTCACCAAGTAGCCAGCCATGTACATCACCATACAGAACTTAGCGACCTCAGATGCCTGGAGATTTAAAGGACCTAAAGGTAACCAACGATGACTACCATTTACCCCTTTACCGACACCCGGGATAAGTACCAAAATCAATAAGACACCGGCAGCCAACATCCACCAGTGCCCGGTCTTTTCCCAAAAGCGCATTGGGATATTCCAAACGACTACAGCACCAATCATCGCCAACATGATAAATATGAACTGACGAATAACGTAAAAATACGCTGTCCCGTTATTTTTTAGCGCCACATCTAAAGATGCAGAGCTAATCATTACAAACCCCGTTAGAACCAGAGCAACTGAACAAGCCAGCACCCATGGGTCAAATGGCAACACTCTTTGTGACGTACAAACAGGCGGAGGCGAAGGAATTAAACCCTCTAACCTCTGCTTAATGTTCGTCATCGCCAAAGAGATCATTAAAGAGCCTCCACCGCATCAATAAAAGCATCACCACGAGCGGGAAAACCAGAGAACATATCAAAGCTCGCACAGGCTGGCGAAAGTAGAACAATATCACCCTCTTTCGCTTGAGCTTGCGCCTTTGCAACAGCAGCTTGCATATCATCCGCTGATTCTTTAATCACACCTTCACAACTGTCAGCTAAACGCGGTCCATCTTCGCCGATATAGATCAATGCTCTTGCGAACTGCTGCATAGGTTCAGCCAATTCAGAGAATTCGGCACCTTTACCAACACCGCCAGCAATTAACACAATACGTTGATCTGCAGATAGGGTTTTTCCTAAACCGTTCAGCGCAGCAACAGTCGCACCAACGTTAGTACCTTTGGAATCGTTGTAGTATTCAATACCGCCTTTTTCAGCGACCCACTGGCAACGATGCTTCAAGCCAGCAAAGTTCTTTAAAGCCGTTAGCATCGCATCCATTGGCAAGCCAACAGACTGACCTAAAGCCAATGCAGACAGTGCATTGGCCATGTTATGACTACCACGTATTTTTAACTCAGATACCGGTATTAATTTATCCAGACCAACAGCAAGCCAAGTTTCACCTTTTTCTTCAGTCAAACCAAAGACTTTGAGATCGGGTTTACCTAAGTGGTAAGCAAGCTGATCAACACCACTCGGCATTAATGGCATTGTCAGTGCATCATCACGGTTAACAACGACCTTTTTAGCTCCGCGGAAAATCCGGTGTTTAGCCTGATAATAACCCTGCATAGAATCATAACGATCTAAATGATCAGGGCTAATATTGAGTACCGTTGCAACTGCTGCTCGAAGATCATTAGTTGTTTCTAACTGGAAACTTGATAGTTCGATAACATACAGATCTTTTTCAGGCTCGTTTAACATCTCAAGTACAGGCGTACCAATATTCCCGCACACTCCAACATTCAAGCCTGCTGCAGCAGCCATCTCACCCACTAAGGTAGTGACCGTACTTTTAGCATTTGAACCAGTAATCGCAACAATTGGGGCACTGATCTCATTACAGAAAAGATCAATATCACCACTTAATTTCGCGCCCGCTTTTACCGCCGTTTGAATGGCAGGATTACTTTGTGCAACACCAGGGCTCAAAATCAATTCTGACGCACCACTCAATAGCTCAGCATCAAAAGGGCCACAAATCAGTTTAACGTCAGGAAGCTCAGTTGATAGCTCATCCATACCTGGAGGATTCTCTCGGCTATCAACAACGAAAAAACGCTCATCTTTAGACGCCAGATAGCGCGCACATGCCAGCCCGGTTTGACCTAAACCGATGACCACTTTTAATTTATCGCTGGCGATTAAACTCATGCTCAAACTTTACCTTAACGAATTTTCAGAGATGCCAAGCCAATCAGCACCAAAACTACTGTGATGATCCAGAAACGAACAATTACACGAGGCTCTGGCCAACCTTTCAATTCAAAATGGTGATGCAAAGGCGCCATCCGGAAGATACGGCGACCTGTTAATTTAAACGATGCCACCTGCAAAATTACTGACACGGTTTCAGCCACAAACACACCGCCCATAATGAACAGTACAAATTCTTGACGGACGATAACGGCAATAACACCAAGCGCAGCACCCAAAGACAAGGCACCGACATCACCCATAAACACTTGAGCTGGATAAGTGTTAAACCACAAGAAACCAAGACCAGCACCAACCATGGCACCACAAAATATAATCAGCTCACCAGAACCCGGCACGTAAGGGATCAACAGATATTCAGCAAAATTGATGTTACCGGACAGATATGCAAATACACCTAATGCTCCAGCTACCATTACAGTTGGCAAAATAGCTAGACCATCTAAGCCATCAGTGAGGTTTACCGCATTGGAGCTACCGACAATTACAAAGTAGGTAAAAACGATAAAGAAGATACCGAGATCGATCGACACATCTTTTAGGAATGGAATCAGAAGCTCTGTTTCAACTGGTGTGGAAGCCATGCTATAGAGTAATACTGCCGCCCCCATACCACCTACTGACTGCCACAGGTACTTCCACTTAGCAGGCAATCCTCGTGGGTTTTTCTCAACCACTTTACGATAATCATCGACCCAGCCCACTGCACCAAAAATAAGCGTCACGCCCAACGTAATCCACACATAAGGGTTAGTCAGATCACTCCACAAAAGGGTACTAATCGCAATTGCAACTAGGATCAAAGCACCACCCATTGTTGGTGTACCTGCTTTGCTCAAATGCGTCTGAGGACCATCATCTCGTACCGCTTGACCAATCTGATTACTACGTAGTTTGTTGATCATATGAGGGCCGACCCACAAAGCTATCAACAATGCTGTTAATACACCCAAAATCCCACGCAGGGTTAGGTACTGAAATACAGCAAAGCCGCTGTAATATCCCGATAAAAATTCTGCCAGCAGTGGTAGCATTGCCTTCTATTCCCCTTCAGTCAGGTTCTTCACGACCTGATCCATCGCTGCACTTCTCGAGCCTTTAATCAGAATATTGGTATTCTGATCAGCCAGCTTTTTCAATGCAGTTGTTAATTCTTCACGTGTTTCAAAATGCATTCCCTGCCCATCTGCTGCAGCGTTATACGCTGAAACAGAGTGCCGGGACAGCACGCCAGTTGCATAGAAACAACTAACCCCCTTCTGCGCTGCCCGGCAACCTACCTGTGCATGCTGATCAGCGGCATCTGCCCCTAACTCAGCCATATCTCCTAAAACCAATACTGATTTGCCCGGCAAACTAACCAGCAGATCCACTGCCGCATTTACCGAACCAGGATTGGCGTTATAACTATCATCAATCACTTGAGCACCAGACGCTGTCGACAAACAACGCATACGTCCAAATACTGCAGTAAAGGATTCTAAACCGCTGCAAATTTCCGCTAAAGGCATTCCTTTAGCGCTTACAGCAGCTGCCGCAGCTAGGGCATTCGCAACGTTATGCTGTCCCATCACCTGCAGCTGAACCCTTTGAGACTCAGAGCCTCTGTGCAAAACAAAAGAAAAACAGCCATTGCTAGATGGTTTCAAGTCCGACGCATAGACAGCAGCCTTCTCGGAGCTAAGAGAGAAGTTGCTCTGAGGCTTTCCTTGGTTTTGATTTAACCAATACTCTGTATGCGGATCATCTAGGTTGATAACAGCCGTGCCTTGAGTTTCATCTAACTGCGAAAAGATCTCAGATTTCGCTTCGACTACACCTTGCAGAGAGCCAAACCCTTCCAGATGAGCACCCATCGCGTTATTCAAAATCGCAACATCTGGTAGAGAAATCGCAGTCGTATAAGCAATCTCACCACCAGCACTGGCACCCTGTTCAATCACAGCAATTTGATGCTGATCACTTAATTCGAACAGTGTTAGCGGTACGCCGATGTCATTATTCAAATTACCTTTGGTAGCCAATACCTGATTATTCTGAGACAGAATCGCGAATAGCATCTCTTTAACTGTCGTTTTACCGCTACTGCCTGTCACTGCGTAAACAGTGCCATCAAAGCGCTGACGATTCGCTTGCGCAATGTTCCCCAGAGCAATACGCGTATCTTCAACTTGCCACAATGGCGCTTTAATTTCTGGCATAGATCGAGAAACAACCGCGGCGACCGCGCCTTTTTCAAGTGCCTGTTCTATAAACTGATGACCATCAAAATTAGGACCAACCAGAGCGACAAATAGGTCGCCCTGCTTAATCGTACGTGTGTCCGTACTGACACCTGTAAATTCAGTATCAGCCGTTATCTGCCCGCCAAAAGCTTGCTGTAACTGCTGCAAAAACCACTGACCAATCATACCGCCACCCCTAAAACTGACTTACTCACATCAACATCACTAAACGGGTAACGTGTACCAGCAATCTCTTGATAATTTTCGTGACCTTTACCTGCGATCAATACGACATCTTCTGCTGAAGCAGCATTGATCGCCATTCTGATCGCTTCTGCACGATCCGCTTCAACATCCGCCTGATGATCATGAATACCGCTCTCGATCATTTCAATAATGCTATCTGGCTGTTCGGTTCTTGGGTTATCGCTAGTCACAACCAACCGATCTGCAAATCGGTCTGCAATATTGCCCATTAGTTCTCGTTTACCTGTATCGCGGTCTCCACCACAACCAAATACGCACCACAAACGCCCTGACGTATGAGCTCTAACAGCTTGGATTGCTTTCTCTAGAGCATCTGGCGTATGCGCATAATCAATAATTACCAACGGCTTATCCGCAGTGACCAATGCCTGCATTCGCCCTGGCACTGCATCTAATTTGGAAAGCCCGTGCATAACCTGCTCTCGGCTAAACCCTTGCTCGGAGAGCAAAGCTGCTACAAGAAGCAAATTGTCCAGATTAAATTCGCCGATAATTTTACTAGCGAAAGCAAAGTTGCCTTGCGCCGTTTTCAGCTCCGCTTCGATACCGTGTAAAGCTAAACGGTATGCTGCGATCAGATAATCGCCTTGTGCACGCCCAACCGCTACTTTTTTACCTTTAACTTCGTCATCAGCTAACAGCGTTTGACCAAAAGCATCATCACTATTGATAACAGAAGCTTTTAGATCAAAGCGTTTAAACAATCTTGCTTTAGCCGCACCGTAAGAAGCCATAGAACCGTGGTAATCCAGATGATCACGGCTTAAGTTGGTGAGTGCGGCATAATCAAATTCAACCCCAGCAACTCGGCCCTGCTGTAAAGCATGACTAGAGACTTCCATCACAACGCTTTCGGCACCTGCTGCGCGTAATTCAGCAAACAAACGCTGCAAACCTACAGCATCTGGGGTTGTATGAGTTGCCTGCTCTAGCTGGCCTGGAAAACCATTTCCAATAGTGCCAACAATCGCAGTTTTCGTGCCTATCGCATTCATCGCCTGAGCAACAAAATGCGCACAAGAGGTCTTACCGTTAGTCCCCGTAATGCCAATTACATTCAGATGACGGCTTGGGTGGCCATAAAAATTTGCGGCTACAGGACCAATCTGACTGACTAAATCAGGCACAGCAATCACAGGGATCGAAAGCGAAGGGCAATCACCAACTTCACGACAGTCCAACAAAATAGCGACTGCACCACTTTTTTCAGCCGCTTCAACGAAATCGACACCACGATGCTGGATACCGGATCGAGCAATAAACAGAGTGCCGGGCGTAACCGTGCGGCTATCTTGCGAAATAGCAGATACGACAAAGCCGGCGTAAGTTTCATCAACCCACTCCGGCGCAATCTCTTTCAATGTTCTACTGATTTCCAACATAGTCACCTCATTCAACGCTGAGCAACCTGCTTATTCACTTCTGGCCAATTATCCGGTGGGATATTCATCAAACGCAAAGCTCCACCTACCGCTCTTGAAAAAACCGGAGCTGCTACCTCACCACCGTAATATTCCTGGCCTTTAGGGTTATCAATCATCACTACTGTTACTAAGCGCGGATCACTTACCGGCGCCAAACCTGCAAATGTAGATATATACTGATCATCGATATATCCACCGCGGCCAACCTTATGCACAGTGCCTGTTTTTCCTGCCACTCGATACCCCTGAACAGCAGCTCTACGACCCGTGCCTTTAACGCTAATCACAGTTTCCATCATTTCACGGACATCAACCGCCACATCCGCAGGCATAACTCGAACAGGTTTGCCTGCTTCGTTTTGGCGAATCAGACTAACAGGGCTCACGACACCATCATTAGCCAACGCCAAATATGACTGAGCTAGCTGTAATGGCGTTACCGATAAGCCATAACCATAAGAAAGCGTCGCACGTTCAACTTGCTGTCTCGAATTCAGATAAGGTAGATAACCCGTACTTTCACCTGGGAATCCGATGCCTGTTGCCTGCCCTAAGCCTAAATTGTGATACAGATTACGTACCGAACCTTCAGGTAAGCTTAATGACAGCTTCGTTACACCCACATTGCTGGATTTCGTAATGATGGTTGAGATATCTATCTCACCGTAATTACGATGATCTCTAATCGTTTTACCTTTAACCCGCATATAACCAGGTGCAGTATTTACGATTGTTTCCGGCTCGTATTCACCGCTCATCAACGCCGCCGCAACCGTCATAGGTTTAACCGTCGAGCCCGGCTCAAATGTATCGGTTAACGCCCTGTTTCTTAATGCCGTCGAAATTCTCTGTTTTGGATCATTCGGGTTGTAAGATGGCTGATTAACCATTGCTAACACTTCGCCCGTAGATGCATCTAGCATCACAATCGACCCGCCATCAGCTTTATGCGCTTCAACTGAGGCTTTTAATTCTCTATACGCTAGATATTGCAGCCTTAAATCGATACTTAGCTGAATATCATTACCATGCAGCGCCGGCTTAACTTCGCGAATATGCTTGATCGTTCTACCCAAACGATCTTTCATAACCAACTGCTTACCGGCGTCAGCCTTTAACCAATCCTCATAAGCCAGCTCTAGACCTTCTTGGCCTTTACCATCCAAGTTAGTGAAACCAACCAGATGCGTTGTTACCTCAGCTGCCGGGTAGTAACGCTTATATTCACGATCGACATGCACACCCGGAATACGCAAAGCTCTAATTTTTTCAGCTAGTTCAGGTGTAACTTGACGCTGTAAATACAGAAATCTACGACTGCGATTTTCAGATAACTTAGCTAGTAGTTTCTTTTTGTTCGTTTTAAGCAGCACCGCTAGTTTTGACAAACCATCGTGCTGCATATCTGTCATTTTCGGATCAGCCCAGATAGTCGCGACCGGTGCACTCACCGCTAAGGGTTCACCATGCCTATCAGTGATAATCCCACGATGAGCGGGTACCTGAACCGTTCTCAATGAACGAGCATCACCTTGAGTTTGCAGAAACGACTGCTCTTCAACATAAAGCGAAAGCATGCGAGCTGTAATCCCACCTGCAACGAGCAATAGAAGAACCAGCACCAACCAAAGGCGCCATCCTCTACCAACTGCTGCTTCAGTGTTATCGCTCATGCTTCACGATCTCTATTTGCTCAACGTCTGGCACTTTCATGCCCAATACGCTCGTTGCTTGTTGTTCAACTCGGTTATTGGCAGCCCATGCACTTTGCTCAAGCAGTAGCTGTCCCCACTCAACTTGAAGCTCATCCCTTTGCTGTATCAATTCCTGATGCTGGTTAAATAACTGTCGATATTCAAAGGCGCTCATGACTACGCCCAAGCATGACACCAAAAGCACCACAACCAACACAAACACCAATAAAAATGGGCTCAGCAACTCTTCAGCACTATAAAAATTGTCTCGACCAGATGAATTCCCCTTCTCATCCTCCTGATCGCCAACCCAATTTTTCCAGAACCTTCCAAGCATCAAGCGACCTTTTCAGCCACTCGCATAACTGCACTTCGAGCCCGTACGTTCTCTTCGGTTTCAGAGGCACTCGCTTTCACAGCCTTACCCACATTCTTCAACCGAATTTTCAACATATCGTTTGTAACCGGAATACCACGTGGAATATGCTCATCGCCTTTAACATGCTGACGAATAAAGCGCTTCACAATCCGATCTTCTAGTGAGTGGAAGCTAATAACTACTAGACGCCCACCCACTTTCAACATTTCTAAAGCCTGATCCAAACAGCTTTCCAGATCTTCCAATTCACGATTAATATGGATACGAATACCTTGGAAAGCACGTGTTGCAGGGTTCTTACCTTTCTCCCAAGCAGGATTGGCTTCAGCAATAATTTTTGAAAGCTGCGCTGTCGTGGTAATTGGCTCTTCTTCACGCTTAGCCACAATCGCTTTCGCCATACGACGGGAGAAACGCTCCTCGCCATAGGTATAAATCACATCAGCAATCTCTTTCTCTTCGGCGCGAGCGATCCAATCAGCCGCACTTTCACCAGAAGAGGTGTCCATTCGCATATCCAGCGGACCATCATTTAGAAAGCTAAACCCTCGGGAAGCATCATCTAACTGTGGTGAAGACACACCCAAATCCAGCAAAATTCCATCAACCTGTCCTTGCAAACCGCGCTCAGTTACAAATTCTTGCAATTGTGCAAAACTGCCGTGCGCTATAGAGAAACGATCTTCATCTGCAAAACGTTCGTGTGCATGCGCAATGGCGGTTGGATCCTTATCGATTCCCATCAACTGACCATCTTCTGCCAATTGATCCAATACCAATGCAGAATGACCGCCACGACCAAAGGTCCCGTCGACATAGAAACCAGACGCGTCCTGCACTAAAGCTTCTACAGCTTCATTTAACAGCACTGTGATATGTTTAAATTCCTGGCTCATTCGTCGTTACTCGATCCGCTATAGCGATAAATTTTGTAATTCTTCAGGCATTGCCATGCCACCTTCTACCTCTTGAAGATACTCTTCGCGGGTAGCTAACCATCTGGACTCACTCCAGATTTCAAACTTCTGCCCTTGCCCAAGCAACACAATTTTTTTATCGAGCTCCGCATACTCTCGAAGTGGAGCGGGCAAAAGCAATCGTCCATTTCCATCCATATCAAGATCAGTTGCATGACCAATCAGTAGACGCTGAATTCGACGCGCTGCGGGATTAAAGCTAGGCAGGCTTTCAATTTTCTCCTGAATAACTTCCCATTCTTCCAGTGGATAAAGCAGTAAACAGCGCGCTTCAGTATCAATCGTAGCCACGAGCTGACCATCGCAACACGTCGCGATTTTCTCGCGATAACGTGCCGGAATCGCCATGCGCCCCTTGGCATCCAGATTGATTTGATTAACGCCTCTAAACATTTTCGGCTCTCAAAACCCACTTAAATTACAGAAAAACCCACTTTTACCCACTTTATCCCACTAGAGCACACTATAGAAAGTAACCCCAACTAAAGCAAGGCTGAAAGCGCCGTAAATGACGGTTATCAGAGATCAAACATTAGAGAAATGCATACAGAGAGAAGCTCTCAAAAACAAAGCATTGAGAGACTGCATATAAAACAATGAATTAGGCGAATCAGACCTTTACAGGAAAAGCAGTGGACACCGCTCTTCCTGAAAAGAAAGAATAATGAGGAGTTTGCCGATAAGCCGGGTTCTGTCGTGGACAATCATTCATCTGGGATGCATATCACTATGCACCTCAAGCAACCTACCCGGTTCCAGCGCGGGTCACGCCTATAGGAACCCTATTTGGTCTTGCTCCGAGTGGGGTTTACCATGCCGTGGAGTGTTACCACCCACGCGGTGCGCTCTTACCGCACCATTTCAACCTTACCGGCATCCGAGGATGCTTAGGCGGTATATTTTCTGCTGCACTTTCCGTCGACTCGCGCCGCCCAGACGTTATCTGGCACTCTACCCTTTGGAGCCCGGACTTTCCTCCACCTTCAAAGAAGGCAGCGACTGCCTGGCAAACTCCTCGGCGCGAATTCTAACAAAAGCGAAATCAGTTAGCGATCTAAAGCCGCCTGATAAAGCACTTTTTTCTTCAAACCGGTAATTTTCGCAGCCAAAGAAGCCGCCTGACTCGCCGGCAGCTCTGCAAGAAGAATATCCAGCACCTCCAGAGCTTTAGCATCAAGTTCAGCTGCGCCTTTATTTTCTATACCGTGAACCAAAACAACAAACTCACCGCGCTGCTGATTGGAATCAGCCTCCATCCACTCTATGACAGCATCCAACTTATCCACATGGATCGTTTCATAAGTTTTAGTTAGCTCACGAGCAATACCCACAACACGCTCACCACCAAAGACTGACTGCATATCTTTCAGGGAGGCCACAATACGATGCGGAGATTCATAAAAGATCAGCGTTCGCGTTTCATCAACCAACCCCTTTAGCTGCTGCTTACGCCCGCTCGATTTATGCGGCAAAAATCCCTCAAAGATAAATCGATCTGTAGGCAAACCCGCCGCAGACAACGCAGCAATAAAAGCCACACAGCCAGGAACAGGCACAACTTTAAAACCCTGCTCTCTAACCCCCTGAACTACAACATATCCAGGGTCCGAAATTAGAGGCGTTCCAGCATCAGAAATTAGTGCAACACTGGCACCAGATTGCAACTGGTGTACAATCGTCTCAATTCGCTGGCGTTCGTTATGCTCATGGACGGAAACAAGGCGGGTATTGATACCAAAATGCGCCATCAAACGGGCACTATGACGTGTGTCCTCAGCAGCTATCAACTCAACTTGCTGCAAGACCTCAATAGCGCGAGGTGTCATATCCTGCAGATTTCCTATTGGCGTTGCTACAACGTACAGTGCGGGTTCTAACATTACAGATACCATCTTAAAACGTGGGTTGCGAAGTATATGAAATTTCAGTGGCGCCTGTCTCTTTCAGCAATTTTAATCAGCACAATTATTTCTGGTTGTTCAGTTAGTACGACATCCACGAAACCAACGCTGACTGCAGCTGAGCAAGACCAACAACGAGTAGAAAGCCTACTTAAAAAAGCGAATTCTGCAAAACCGATCAAATCTGCTCAGTATCGAGCAGACGCCGCGAAGATTTTACTTAGCCTAGACCGCAAGCAAGAAGCTGCTGCCGTACTAAGCCAAATAGACGTTGCCCTCCTAGCCCCATCTCTTCGCTTTGAGATCGCTAAACTTCAAGCTGAAGCCTCACTAGAACAAAACCAGCCTGAACAAGCCCTGCAACAGCTAGACAGATTAAATGGTTTGTCGGATCTTAAACTCCTAACCGAGCAAGAGATTCAAATTCTCGAATTGCGTGCCCAAGCATTCCAGCTACAACAGCAACATTTTAGTGAAGCTAAAGCACTTATTAGATTAAGCCAACTGCTCGACACGGACGCAGCAAAGCAAATCCTGCACGATCAAATCTGGAATAGCCTACTTAAAATTGAAGCAATCCAGCTTTCCGAGCTTATTCGTAGCGGAACTAATAGTTATCATGAGCAGGGCTGGCTAGAGCTAGCTTACGAGCTAAGCGTCAACACTCAACTAGACACACAAAACCAAGCGCTGAATAACTGGGCCGTATTATGGGAATCTCACCCAGCCCAAAAGCTACCACCTCAATCTCTTGGCGGACTAGGTGCACAGACATTCTCAGCTCAAAAAATAGCAGTACTATTGCCACTTGAAGGCAAATTAGCCAAACCTGCCAACGCCATCAAAGAAGGCATTATGATGGCTCATCTACGCAGCCAACAACCAGGCAAAACCTCTCCAGAACTGCTATTTCTGGACTCTGAAAAGATAAATACCCCGATTCAGCTGGCTTCAATCGTTAATGAGCAACAAGTCGATATGATCATCGGGCCTTTAGCTAAAGACTATGTTACAACCTTGGCTGCCGATCAGCATATCCAAGTGCCTGTACTCGCCCTAAACTACACCGATTCACCCGCTCGCGAAGGCATGTATCAATTTGGCCTTTCAGCCGAAGATGAAGCCATTCAAATTGCAGAGCGCGCATGGAAAGACGGCATACGCCGTGCCGCAGTATTAACACCAAACAGTGGCTGGGGCGAAAAAATCAACAAGGCTTTTGAAGAACACTACACAAGCCTGGGCGGCATGGTTGTCCACTCTAGTAACTTTGGGGATATCAGCGAATTCTCTGAGCATGTGAGTCAATTTTTATCCACAGATAAAAGTAAACAGCGCTACAAGAACGTAAGAAAAGTTGTTTATACCCATAAAATTGAATTTGAAGAACATCGTCGCCACGATATGGAAGCGATTATCCTCACTGCACTACCAAATGATGCTAGACAGCTAAATACTATGCTAGCGTTTAACTTTGCAGGCGACCTGCCAATTTATGCCACCTCACACGTATTCAGCGGTAGCAACAACCCTATTCAGGACCAAGACCTGAATAACGTTACTTTCCTAGGCACCCCTTGGAACCTAAAACCACCATCCCAAGACAAAGTACTTATTTCACAGCAACGAAATGACACAAACAGTCGTTTTGGTCGCTTATACGCTCTAGGCCTTGATGCTTATCGCATTCATCCTTATCTAAAACAATTAAGCGCGGTTCCTGGCACCCAGATCAACGGCGAGACAGGCCAACTCAGCATTAATAACAACGGCCTTGTTTTCAGAACGCTAACTTGGGCCCAATATAAAGATGGTATCCCACAAATTATTGAGTAAATAATATTCATGGACAGAAACAAGACCGGCAAGGACGCCGAAAAACACGCCGAAAGATTCCTCTCAAAAAACAAACTCACCCTAGTCGAACGCAATTATCATTGCCGCTTCGGCGAGATCGATCTAATCATGTTAGATCGTCGCACACTTGTCTTTATCGAAGTCCGTTACCGCAATTCAAAAAAGTATGGCGGTGCAGCAGCTTCAGTTACTACCACCAAACAACGAAAGATCATTAAAGCAGCACAACATTATTTGAGCCATAAAACGCAATTTTCTAACAATAATTGCCGATTTGATGTCATTGCTTATGAATATGATGCAGCACCAACGGAGCCGCTGTGGTATAAAGATGCCTTCAGAACTTAAGGTAAACGATTAAGGACAGCATGGAACTCGAAGACCGCATTGTCAGCCAGTTTCACAACTCAATGGAAGTCAACGCAATCACCATTGAGCAGTACACCCCACTAATTGCCCATGCTGGCGAACTTTTACTCCATTGCCTTGTCAGTGAGAACAAGATTCTCTGCTGTGCCAATGGAGCCTCCTCATCTTTAGGGCAACACTTCACCGCACTATTGATGAATAGATTTAGGCATGAGCGTCCAGGTCTACCCGCAATCAATATTAACTCAGACGGTGCTACGTTAAGCGCAATCTGTGAAGATAGCGGCTTTATGGACGCGCAAGCCAAACAGATCCATGCCTTAGGCCAACCTGGGGACATTTTATTACTGATAACACCTCACGGTCGCTCCAGCAGCCTTGTACAAGCAATACAGGCCGCCCATGATCGTGAAATGACTGTTATCGTCCTGAACGGTTCTGATGGTGGCGATATCACAGCGCTTCTCAGCCCAGAAGAGATCGAGATATGCGTACCTAGCGACGATAGTTCGCTAGTTCACCATGCGCAGTTACTAGTTTTGCACTCTTTATGCGATTTAATTGACTACCAACTTTTTGGAAGCGAATAAACATGATCAACAAAAAGACATTTAGTTTAATTGCAGGGATTAGCTTATCGCTATTAGTTACAGGCTGTTCCGATATCCTAAGTGCCGGAAGAGAAGGTCCTATTCAGGAAGACCCTGGCAGCAGAACCGTTGGTTCATATATAGATGATGAAGTAATTGAAACACTATCGATGGTAAACCTTGCCAAGGGCTCAGAACAGATGCAGGCAACCAATATCAGCGTAACAAGCTATAACGGCGTTGTTCTGTTAACAGGCCAAGCACCTGCAGAAAGCTCAAGGCAGGAAGCTGAACAGATCGTCAGCCAAGTACGAAAAGTACGTAAGATTCATAACGAAGTTAAAATCTCTGGCGTATCATCCACTATCGCGCGCACAAACGACGCTTGGCTAACCACGAAAGTTAAAGCCGAGCTATTAACAAACGAAGCAGTTGATGGGTCTCGCATCAAGGTAGTAACTGATAGCAGCACGGTTTATCTTATGGGTCTTGTAAGCCCTCAAGAAGCTGAGAATGCGATCAATATCGTAAGAAATATCGCTGGTGTAGAGAAAATCGTAAAAGTCTTTGAATACGTTAATCGATAAGAACAACGGTGCGTACTAACCCTTAGTACGCACCTTTTATTCTATAGATTCCCCCCTTCCACTTCTCTTAACTACTTCACAACTTTTAATGACGGCCTTTTCGACCTAGCCGGCTTTTCAGCTTCCTCAGGCTCATCTGCATCCATATCTTCTACGTTGTCCAGTATTGCCAACTCCTGCGTATAGCAGTCAACACCCGGCTCACCACCAAAGCCCATACCCTGTCCATTTTCACGCGCATATATAGCTAAGATAGCCGCCATTGGCACATATATATCCATTGGCTGACCTGAAAAACGCGCATTAAAAGACAATGCTCGATCATCGAGATAAAAATCCCGAACCGCTGATGGATTAATATTTAAAACAATCTGACCATCATCAACAAACTGCGTAGGAACCGTAACATCATCCTGCGTAGCATCTACCAAAAGATGAGGTGTTAAATCACAATCTAATAACCAGTCATACAGTGCTTTAACAAGATAAGGGCGACTCGGCTTCATTTCTTTATCCAAACATTTAACAAAATTACGACATAAAAAAAGGGATGAAACATCATCCCTTTTTTAACTTTACTACGAAACAATTAATCGCGCATTTCACGCTCTGCTTCTGACAAGCTCATTTGGAAAGATTCACGCTCAAATAAGCGATCCATATACTTAACCAAAGGCTTGCACTGATCTTCTGGAAGATCGATACCCAACAACGGCAAACGCCACAATAGTGGAGCTAGGCAGCAATCAACCAAAGTAAACTCTTCACTCATGAAGAAAGGCTTATCAGCAAAGATAGGTGAAATCGTAATCAAGCTATCACGTAGCTCTTTACGAACCTCTTCTGCTGTATCTTCATCATCAGCCATCGCAGCTTCAATGATTTTATCCGCAAGATCACACCAGTCACGCTGGATGCGATACATGTATAGTCGGCTTTCCGCACGAGCTACAGGATAAACAGGCAATAGCGGAGGATGCGGGAAGCGCTCATCAAGATATTCCATCATCACATTTGGCTCATAAAGAACCAAATCGCGATCCAACAAAGTTGGCAGGCTATTGTACGGATTCATTGAAGTTAGATCTTCAGGAAGATTACCTTCATCACAATCATGAATCTCTACAGCAACACCCTTTTCTGCCAGGACGATACGAACTCGATGGCTATACTGGTCCTCGCCATTAGAGTAGAAGGACATGGAAGAACGTTTTGCCACAACACCCATTAAGAATACCCCTTATTAGAAACAGATACGCGGCCCCTTAAAAAAGAGGCCGCGTTTTAAAGCTCACGATTATATCGTAAAGCTATTAGTGTACATCTCTCCAGAATTCTTTCTTCAGCGCATACGCAAGGAAGAAGAATAGGAACAAGAAGATCAACACGTAAGTACCGATACGCTGAGAATCCAACTTAGATGGCTCACCCATGTAAACCATGAAGTTAACTAGATCATATACTAGCGCATCAAACTCTTCTGGAGATAGCTCACCAGTGCCCTTCTTAACAGAAGTACAGCTAGTTAGCGGCTTGTTAGTTAGAGGATCAATACCCTCACCACGCAAACCGTGAGCATTCATTTCTTCCCAAGAACAGCTTGCAACAACCTCACCCTGTAGCGGACCAAGTACGTTCGGCATACCAACGTCTTTGAACACTGCATTGTTCACGCCCCATGGACGAGAATCATCAGCGTAGAAGCTACGTAGGTAAGTGTACAACCAATCTGGACCACGAAGACGCGCTTCTAGCGTTAGATCTGGTGGAGGGTTACCAAACCACTTACCAGCATCGCCTTTGTCCATAGAGATAGTCATCTGCTCACCCACTTTGTGATCACCAAAGATCAAGTGTTCAGCAACAAGCTCTGGGTTCATGCCTAAATCTAGTGCAGCACGCTCATAACGCTGGAACTCAGCAGAGTGACAGCCCAAGCAGTAGTTTACAAACGTCTGCATACCACGCTGCAAAGATGCTTGGTTATGTAGATCTACATCCATCTCATCAAGGTGGCCTTTAGCACCACCAGCAGCGCTTGCAGCCATCGGCAGCGCCGCCATTACTAATGCAATAAGAAACTTTTTCATTAGCCTGTAACCCTTTCTGGAACCGGTTTAGTTTTTTCCATCTTGGTGTAGAACGGCATCAGGAAGAAGTATGCGAAGTAAAGCGCAGTACAGATCTGAGCCGCTAGCGTACGGCCTGGAGTAGATGCAACAACACCCAAGTAACCCAGGATTACGAAGCTTACACAGAAGATAACCAACCACAGCTTACTCATCCAACCTTTGTAACGGATAGATTTAACTGGGCTACGGTCCAACCAAGGAAGCACAAACAAGATAGCAATCGCTGCACCCATCACAACAACACCTGGGAACTGAGAACCTAGGATTGGTGGGATAGCACGTAGCATTGCGTAGAATGGCGTGAAGTACCATACAGGCGCGATATGCTCAGGTGTTTTCAGCGGGTTAGCTGGCTCAAAGTTTGGCGCCTCAATGAAGTAGCCACCACCTTCTGGGAAGAAGAAGACTACTGCACAGAAAACAAATAGGAACACAACCACACCTACAATGTCTTTAACAGAGTAGTAAGGGTGGAATGGGATACCATCAACAGGTACGCCGTTCTCATCTTTGTTATCTTTAATTTCGATACCGTCTGGGTTGTTAGAACCCACTTCGTGTAGCGCGATAATGTGCAGAACAACCAATGCCAATAGAACGATTGGTAGAGCAATTACGTGCAGAGAGAAGAAACGGTTTAGAGTAATACCAGAGATCAGGTAGTCACCACGAATCCATTCAGCTAGTTCTGGACCAACGTATGGTACAGCAGCGAATAGAGATACGATTACCTGTGCACCCCAGTAAGACATTTGACCCCATGGCAATAGGTAGCCCATGAAAGCTTCAGCCATAAGCGCTAGGTAGATTGTCATACCGAATAGCCATACAAGCTCACGAGGCTTACGGTAAGAACCGTACATCATGCCACGAAGCATGTGCAGGTAAACAACTACGAAGAATGCAGATGCACCGGTAGAGTGCATATAGCGTAGCAACCAACCGTATTCAACATCACGCATGATGTATTCGATAGAAGCAAACGCACCTTCAGCTGAAGGATTGTAAGACATAGTTAGCCAGATACCCGTTAGGATCTGGTTAACAAGCACTAGAAGCGCCAATGAACCAAAGAAGTACCAGAAGTTAAAGTTCTTTGGAGCGTAGTATTTAGATAGGTGATCTTCCCACATAGCTGTAGCTGGGAAACGATCATCAATCCAACCCATGATACCTGGGTTACCTTTGTTACGAGAACCAGCCATTATGCAGTCTCCTGATCAATACCTACGATGATCACATTTTCGCTCTCATAGTGATGAGGCGGGATCACAAGGTTACTTGGAGCCGGGGAACCGTTCATTACTCGACCAGAAAGATCAAAACGAGAACCATGACATGGGCAGTAATAACCGCCAACCCAATCTTCACCCTGACCAGATGTAACACCTACTTCAGGAAGATAAGTTGGAGAACAACCTAGGTGAGTACAAATACCAACCAAAACAGCGATATCTTCACGTAGAGAACGCGCAGGGGTTTTTGGAATGTAATCAGGCTGCTGTGCAGGGTTATCCGATTTTGGATCCTGCAAGTTGCTATCTAGCTTAGCCAGATTAGCCAATGCTTCTTCGCCACGACGAACGATCCACACAGGCTTACCACGCCAGCTAGCAATTACCTGCTGACCAGGTTCCAGTTTACTTACATCCACCTTGACAGGTGCGCCGGCAGTTCTTGCCTTCGCACTCGGCGTCCAGGAAGCTACGAATGGGACAGCTGCTCCTACAGCACCAACCGCACCAACTGCGGATGTAGCACCGATTAGGAGACGGCGCCGACCCTTATTCACGCCATCATTGCTCATTAAGTTATCTCCCCTCAATCGACCTTATTTTATATCTCTGCAGGTGCAAAAATATTCTGGCCGCTAAGAATTTTATAGCTACGGAAATCTGTATCTTAAAAATGGCCCAAATAGTAAAGAAATTACCCCTTTCTTACAAGGTGAATTACTTATTTTTCGCCGTACTTTAGGCCAATGTATTGATATAACGCAGTGCAAAAAAAACGCCCACCCCGATAAAGGGGCAGGCGCTTTTTCTGAATCCAAAATCTTTCGAAAAAGATATCGAATTAACGCTTGGAGAACTGTGGCTTCTTACGTGCTTTACGTAGACCAACTTTCTTACGTTCAACCATACGAGCGTCACGAGTAACGTAACCTGCTTCACGTAGAGCTGGACGAAGCGTTTCATCAAATTCCATTAGTGCACGAGTGATACCGTGACGGATAGCGCCAGCTTGACCGAAGCCGCCGCCGCCTTTAACAGTAACAACAACGTCGAACGCTTCAAGATTGTTAGTAAGCTCTAGAGGCTGACGAACGATCATACGCGCAGTTTCACGACCAAAGTATTCTTCGATAGTGCGGTTGTTGATAGTGATAGCACCTGTACCTGGACGCAGGAAAACACGTGCTGTAGAAGTTTTACGACGACCTGTACCGTAATACTGTGTAGTAGACATGATTATCCTTCCCCTTAAACGTTAAGTTCTTTAGGCTGCTGAGCCTGATGCGGATGTTCTGCACCAGCGTAAACTTTCAGCTTCGCATACATAGCGCGACCTAGTGGACCTTTTGGCAGCATGCCTTTAACAGCAAGCTCGATAGTGCGCTCAGGGAAAGTTTCTACCATCTTCTCGAAAGAAGCTTCTTTCAAGCCACCTGGGAAACCAGTGTGGTGGTAGTAAGTTTTATCTTTACGCTTGTTACCAGTAACGCCTACTTTTTCAGCGTTAACAACTACAATGTAGTCACCAGTATCAACGTGTGGAGTGTATTCTGGCTTATGCTTACCACGTAGACGACGTGCAATTTCAGTAGCCAGACGACCCAGAGTTTTACCTTCTGCGTCAACAACGTACCAGTCGCGTTTTACTTCGGCTGGCTTAGCGACGAATGTTTTCATCTGTATAGCCTTTCAACTTTACTCAGATCTCGTTGATTTTATTAATAAAATCGCCCGATCTGACTTATAATTATTTGTTGTTCCAAATTGATTAGAACAACTCTCTTCTGCCCAAAATTTAAGCAAGCCTAAACTTGGGAGCGCGCATTATATATATCAACACCATTACCCGCAAGTTAAAATCTAAATAAAACCTCAAACATTCGACGCTAGAAGCGTCTCCTACAAGTTCAAAATTAAACATTGCTGAGCGATGTCATGCCCGTCAACAATACAAACAACCTATGGGAGCGGCATCTTGCCGCGAAAAAAAAGCACCCTAAGGTGCTTTTTTGATAATTACACAAAGCCTATGCTCTATGCTCTATGCTCTATGCTCACGCGCTAGATATTCATGAGACTGCATCTCAAGTAAACGACTTTGAGTTCGCTCAATTTCGAATTCCAAACGCCCTTCTGAATAAATCTCATGAATTGGCTTTTCAGCACTGATAATCAACTTAACGCCACTATCATAGAATTCATCGACCATGTTGATGAAGCGACGAGCGGCATCATCATTAGAGCGACCCAGCTGCGGCACATTACCCACCATAACAGCATGAAATATCTTGCCCAGTTCAATGTAGTCATTCTGGGAACGAGGACCTTCACAAAGCTCTTTAAAATCAAACCAAACCACGTCTTCACAGCAGCGGCGTGTCTGCATATCACGGCCATTAATATCCAGAACCTCGGCCTCAACCACCTCTTCTAGATCTGGCGCAAGACTTTCAAAACTGCGGTTTAAACTCTTATCTGCTTCAGCATCTAACGGATAGTGGTAAAGCTCCGCCTGCTCTAAAGCACGTAAACGATAGTCTACGCCACCATCAACATTCACAACTTCAGTATAACGATTCAGCATATCGATCGCTGGCAAGAAGCGAGCGCGCTGCAAACCATCTTTATATAGCCCGTCAGGAACAATATTGGACGTTGCCACTAGAGCCACACCGTTCTTGAATAATTCTTGCAGCAAGCCGCCCAGAATCATGGCATCAGTGATATCTGTGACAAAGAATTCATCAAAACAGATAATTCGAGCTTCTTGTGCGTACTTTTTGCCAATCTCAACTAGTGGGTTAGCCGTACCATCCAGCTCTTTTAATTCTGCATGTACACGCTGCATAAAACGGTGGAAGTGGGTACGCATCTTCTGTTCGAACGGAAGACTGTCGTAAAAAGTATCCATCAGGTAAGTCTTACCACGACCTACACCACCCCAGAAATACAAACCTTTAACCGGCTCTTTCGGCTCCGGTTTTTTCAGCTTACTCTTCAAACGCCCCATTAAACCGACTTTAGGCTCTTCAGCCTTAACCGCTACAAGATCGTCATATAAACGCTGAAGATGCTCAACAGCCATCTCTTGGGCTGGATCATAAGAGAAATCATCGCGCTTGAGGTCTTGCTTGTATCTTTCTAATGGAGTCATGAGATTTGCCAATTTGATCTACTTTTTAACCTGCGCGAACTTTACCGGCGAAAGGATCATTTAGCAAATGCAACATAAGGAGGGGTGTTACTAGGAAACATTTCAATTCAGTGGATAAAGTACAATACAGCTAGAAAGGTTTTTTTCAGCGCAGATACGACTCCCAGAGATGCTCACTTTTAGGCTGTATCGTAGGATAAGTTTCTAGACTAAATAAATTTCGGTGTAAGATGCACCTCCTCCAATAAAGCTTTCTTTGTAGGAGCGGCATCTTACCGCGATAAGACACTCTTGCAACTACAACCCCAACAAAGGCACCAAAACCGGTAGCATAAACGCAGTAAATGCCCCCGTCATTCCCATAGCCAAGCCACCAAATGCACCTGCAACCATGCCATATTCAAAAGCAAATGCGGTACCCATCGCATGCGCACCAACACCTAAAACAAAGCCTTTTACAGACTCATCTTTAATAGCTAATAGACGGTAAACAAACGGCGCGATCAAGCAGCCCATAGCACCTGTAATAAGAACAAGTCCGGCAGCCAAAGAAGGAAAACCGCCCATTTTTTCAGCTACCGCAATTGCGATAGGAGAAGTAACCGATTTAGGTGCTAAGGTTAATAGCAACTCATCACTCAACCCAAAAGCAACACCAATGAGAATTGCTGAACTCGCGGCAACAATAGCTCCAACGACACAACCTACCAGCAAAGGCAGCAGCAATCGCTTAACAGTTGCCAGGTTGTCATATAAGGGCACCGCCAACGCGACTACCGCAGGACCTAATAGTAAGTGAATATACTGCCCACCCTGCATATAGGTCGCATAGTCCGTTTCAGTTAGTTTTAGAACAACAATAATCAGAGAGAGTGATACCAATACTGGATGTAAAAACGGAGTTTTACCTGCTTTTGTATTTATCCAGGACGCACACAAAAAAACCACCAGAGTCAAGACAAGCCATAGCACTGGAAATACTTGAAAATGAGACCACAACTCAAGCATCGTCATCTCCTAAATCCTGTTTAGCACTCACCTTTTCCTTCGAGAGCACCTTCAGCAAAAAAGCCACAACAAACATGGTTATCAAAGTACTTACAAACAGCGACACCATCAGCTCAAGCCAATAATCGGAAAGCACTCCAAAATAGTTCATCAAACCGACACCTGCTGGCACCAAAAGCAATGGCAGCACTTTCAGCAACCCCTCAGCGGTTACACGCAGCCCTTCCGGCACCTCACCACGAACAATCAAGCCTACCAGTAACAAAACCATGCCAACCACTGAACCAGGAATAGGCACACTTGCTGCCGTAACAATAAGTTCCCCAACCAACTGGCATACCAACAAAATAAGAAAACCTTGGATCATATCTACATCACCAATTGTGCTAACTGCCAAAAAGCCACTAAAGCAAAACCAATAAATAACACACTGGCCGCTCGATGAATCCAAATAATGGACAATCGCTGAAGTAAGAATTGCCCCAACCAAACTCCCAGCAACGTCGTAACCAACAATGCAGATGTTCCCGCAAGCCAAACAATCCATGCATTCTCTACAGCAGATAGCCCCGCTATAGATAACTGCGTTTTATCGCCCAACTCAGCTAGAAATATTAATACAAATACAGACAGAAGCAGGTGCCTACCGATATTAGGCTCCCCCTCTTCTTCATCATCTTCAACCCGTAAGGACTGAATACCAAAGACCAAAAACAGTGTACCGACCAGCGCAAAGATTGCAGTCTGGGGTAGATAAGCACTAATGGTTGCACCAAACAAAACGGCCAATAGATTCAATACTGAAAACGCAGCCACAGCGCCAATTAAGACCGGAACAGGCTTATATCTAGCCGACAAAGTCATGCAAACCAACTGACTTTTATCACCGAATTCAGCAAGAAAAATAAGAAGAAGCACTTTAAGAAAAGGCTCAATCAGATCCATATTTAACTCTACAACATGATTAAACCGAGCATATTAACACTAAACCTTATTAGAAAAACTCCACCATAAAGTAAATCAAACCAGAGCTTTATCTAAAGACAAAATCACTTCACTCTATTAACAACCATAGCGTACAAGCATGTTATTATGTGATTAAGCATGGCGTTCAGACAAAAGGATCTTTTTCTATGACAAAAAACATAACCAAAGCGGTAATCCCTGTCGCAGGCTTAGGTACTCGCGTACTTCCTGCAAGCAAAGCAATTCCTAAAGAGATGATGCCCGTTGTAGACAAGCCTGTTATACAACACGTCATAGAAGAAGCAGTAGCTGCAGGAATTAAAGATATTGTCTTAGTTACTCGATCAGGCAAAGCCTCTATAGAAGATCACTTTGATTGCCATTACGAACTAGAAGCAGAATTAAAACACAAAGGCAAAACAGCAATTCTAGAATCGGTACAAAACATACTTCCGTCAGATGTATCCATCAGCGCGGTACGCCAAGATAAAGCGTTAGGATTAGGCCATGCCGTTCTGTGCGCCGCACCAATTATCGGCAATGAAGACTTTGCAGTATTACTACCCGACATGCTGATCAACTGTTACGGACTTCCACAAACTGATCTATCAGCCATGGTAGAAACTTATCATAATACAGGTTGCGGCCAAATTATGGTTGAACCAGTCCCAATGGAGCACGTAGATCGCTACGGTGTAGTAGATTGCTCAGGCGTAGCGATCTCTGCTGGCCAATCTGCAAATATTTCTCGTATGGTTGAAAAACCACCTGTAGATGAAGCGCCGTCTAACTTAACGATCAACGGTCGTTATATTTTACCCGCACGCATCATGGAACTACTCAAGGATACGAAACCTGGCGCAGGCGGAGAGATCCAATTAACAGATGCCATGGCAGACTACCTAAATGAAGGCAACCTTCAAGCTTTCCATATGAGCGGCAAAACTTACGATTGCGGTAACAAAGCAGGTTACCTTCAAGCGAATGTTGTTTATGGCCTTCAACACGAAGAAACCGCTGAAAGCCTGAAAACATTTATTAAAGAGCTAAATCTTTAATATCGGGTTAGGAAGCCTCTCTCAGATCACCGCTTAAGAGAGGCATACCACCTCGAAATATCTATTTCAAAAAGATACCTCTAGCTGTATCAGAGATATCCAAGGAAGGATCTTACCCCGCATAAAAAGAGCAGGTAAAATACTGAATCTAGCGATTAGCTCCAATAAGGAAACCTGATGTCTTCAACTGAATCAATAGCATGGAAAGACCTCCAATCCCATGCTTATTATATGTCTCAATCACATATAAGCACTCTATTCCTACAGGACTCTGATCGCTTCCAACACCTCACCTTTGAACAGAAAGATCTGCTCCTCGATTTATCTAAACAAAGAATCACAAGCGAGACCATATCTCTATTAATCAAACTCGCTGAGGAAAAACAGCTTTCCGAATGGATCACAAAACTATTCAAAGGCGATCATGTAAATGATTCGGAAGACAGACCAGCCTTGCACACAGCTCTGAGGTCTCCTGCCCATTACTCTCTAGACCTATCAGGAACAAATATCATTGATGAGGTCCATGACAATTTAGAAAGAATGGAGCAACTTGTAACTCGAATTCACTCAGGCCAGTGGCGCGGTTATACAGGGCATTCCATTGATACAGTGGTTAATATTGGCGTAGGGGGGTCGGACCTAGGCCCATTTATGGCATGTAAAGCCTTGTCAGAAAACACTCCAGACATAGCACGTAAAATAAAGGTCCATTTTGTATCCTCAATGGACGGCAGCCAGATGGCCGATCTACTCGACGAATTAAACCCAGCTAGAACGCTATTCATTATTTCGTCGAAATCATTTACTACGATAGATACCCTAGCCAATGCTCAAACAGCTAAAGAGTGGCTAAAGAAATCAAGCTACGCTGGCAGCGAAGAAACGCTTGTATCCCGTCATTTCATTGGTGTTTCAGCCAACCCCGATAAAGTCGTGGAATGGGGTATCCCTAAAAGCAATCAACTCGAATTTTGGGATTGGACTGGTGGACGCTATTCAATGTGGTCCACTATTGGACTGCCAATCGCATTAAAACTCGGTATGGCCGGATTCAAAGATCTACTTGCTGGTGCACATGAAATGGATGAACATTTCAAAACGGCACCACTAGACGTAAATCTACCCGTCCTTCTTGCTATGACAGGCATCTGGAACATCAATTTTCAGAACATAAACGCCCACGCCATCCTACCGTATGACGGTAGACTAAGTCATATTCCAGCCTATCTTGAGCAGCTTGAAATGGAGAGCAACGGTAAATCCGTTGATCGTCAGGGCAATGGCGTAAACTACAAGACCTGCCCTATCTTGTGGGGAGAAGTTGGAACAAATGCTCAGCACGCTTTTTATCAATTGCTTCACCAAGGCACAGAAGCAGTTATGTGTGATTTTATTGTTGCAGCGAGAAGGTATCATGACACTGACAATTCAGAACTCCAGCATCAACATCAGCTAAATTTAGCAAACTGCCTAGCCCAATCTAGAATTTTAGCGCTAGGTGATTCCGTTCTCGAAGGGGCAGAAACTGCCCCAGCCTATAAGCGCTACAAAGGTAACCAGCCATGCACAACAATCATGCTGGATGAACTTACGCCATTTTCGTTTGGGCAGCTGATAGCACTATACGAACATAAAGTTTTTGTGCAATCGGTTATCTGGAATATTAATCCGTTTGATCAATGGGGTGTGGAGCTAGGCAAGAAAGTAGCTACGTCTCTACTAAGCGCCTTCGATACAAACAACGAAACACCTAAATTCGACAGTTCAACCGACGGCTTAATAAACAGAATTGCAGCTAAAGGAGAAGCTAAATGAAGATTACCATTTGGGGTAACGAACTCCTTGCATGGACTGCAGCCGCGGCACTAGCTGAAAGCGGCAACCATATTCTCTTAGTCACCAATGAACATGAAGCGCCTAACGAGCAAGATCTGGAGTTCAAGGTTAGCAATGAGCCAGGACTTGAACAGTTAATTCTGGATGCTCAATCTAATGGCCGACTCATCATTGGATCAAGAGGTGAAGGCATAGAGCATGCATCAAACCATATTTTGGCATTAAACCCTGACCAGTTTAAAACTGCCGAACGTCTTATCAGTCGTATCAGTCAGCATCATTCATCAAACGCATTGATCATCAACCAATCCAATTTTGGTGTTGGCAGCTCAGACAAATTGCAAAGTCAGTTAGACGAAAATAACAATCAGGTTATTTGCTATATACCTGACATGCTATCCGAAGGCTCAGCCCTACAGGATTACAAATGGCCACAAACCATCATCTTAGGCTGTACTAACGACTGGGCTATACTCAATATCAAAGCCCTCATGCGGCCATTTAGCCAAGCCGTCAAACAATGGATGATCATGTCGTCTAAAGAGGCTGAATTCACAAAGTTTGCCAATACAGGGATGCTTGCGCTGCGGCTCGGCTATATAAACGAATTAGCAAACTTAGCCGATCAGCTAGAGGTTGATATTGAGGTTATTCGAGAAGCAATGATCACAGACCCACGTATTGGGCCACACTATCTTCACCCAGGCTGTGGTTTCGGTGGCCTGCATTTTCAACAGTATATTGAAGCACTGTCAGAATTAATGACGGAAGCAAGAAACTCAAAACTGCTGGATACAGTACTAATTGAGAACGAAAAGCAAAAAGAGCAGCCATTCCGAAAATTATGGCGCCACTACTCTTGTGACCTTAGAGACAAAACAGTAACCATTTGGGGGCTTTCATTTAAATCAGGTACCGCCAGTATCGATAATGCTCCCAGCTTAAAAGTTATCGGTACATTGCTCGCGCAAGGCTGTAAGGTCCAGATGCACGACCCTGAAGCGATGAACAATATTCTTGAGCATTTCGGCGAACAAGAACAACTTCAGTACTTTGAGAACAGCTATGAAGCCCTTAGAGACAGCGATGGTCTTTTATTACTAACAGATTGGCCTGAATACTGGTCCCCTGACTACAACGAGATCTTAAGCTCAATGAGTCATCCTCTAATCATTGATGGCAGAAACATTTTTGATAAAAAGATGCTAGAGAACCTTGGCTTCACCTACTATGGCGTCGGACGCTAGATCTCACCTACTACCAATATCTATGAGTAAGAGCAACCTGCCGCGAACAACTTATCCTGACCTAGAGATTAATATCGCCACGCAACTATTTAAAACTGAGAAAACAATTGAACAACACTTTTATCCAAAAATATAAGACTATGATCTGGGTAATTTTCCTTCTAGCCTTAGCTGCACTGGCCTATAGTATATTCCGCCCTTCGCCACCTGAAAGGATCTTTGAAAATTCAGATAAGGCAGGACACTTCATAGCATTCTTTAGTGTTTCATTTATGGGAAGGCTAGCTCTATACAAGATCTCTAGCTGGATCTACTGGAGCAGCTGGTTTTTACTGGCAGGGCTGCTTGAGTACCTTCAAGGCGCTCTTCAACCATCACGCCACTTTTCTATTGAAGACGCGTATGCAAATGCGGTAGGCGTAGTTATTGCGATTATAGTTTGCTTTGTAGCGTCGAAGATTTCTCGGAAAACTAAAGAGCAGTAATCACCACAAAAATTTACTCAACAAGCAAGATAGTTCGATGTGGGAGCGACGCCCCATCGCGATTGTTTCAGTGTTTCGCCGCGAGCACCCAGGGCACAAAGGCACACCTCCTACCAAAAGGCCACCTAAGAGCATCGCAACTATGCCCATGAGGTAACCCTAAGCTAAAAACAGACCTTATTCACTTACACCTAACATGAAACAAGATATCAATTACTGTGCCCAAAAAGCCTACAGCGACTCCCCTCTAAGCCCACCTGCTCTAACTGATAAGAAGCATCAGCCTTCATAATAATATGCATGGAAAAATCGCCTATGGTTTGATTAACTGAATGCTCAAGCGTTTGATTAACAGGTATAGGAATTAACTCCCCACTTCGGGATTTTGCTACCAATTCTGCATTACAATTAACCTTAATACTGCTTAATTGAGCTGCTTTATGAAATTTGTACTGCAGACGTAGATCTGCACCCCTGCATTAATTCAGCCCTCATTATTTTTTCACAGGCTAAATCAGCAGCCACCATATCTATTCTAAGTTCTTCAGGGAGTGCCTGCTCCATGACTTTACGCTCCTCTTTTAAAAACGAGCTATGCATAAAACCATCAGTCTTACCTATTAGCTTCTCTTTACCTATAAGATAAATTCGAGTCCAATCCGCTTTTTCTTCTAATTTAATAACCAGATGCCCTTTATTGAGCATCAGCATACTTCTGCCTTGCAACCCAGGTTGTTCAGGTACTCTTACTCTATCGTTAGTTACAACCAAATACTCAACAGCAAAGACAGAAGTCGAAAAAAACAGAAGAAAAGCTGAAAAATATCTATACACGCTTAAAACCTACCCATTGGTTTAAAAATCAAAGTAATTGTATCCACGCATATCAAGGACGCAAAGAACTAAAGAGTTTAAACCATCCGAACAAAGGCAAAAAAACAACACCTTAGCAAGGCAAATCAAATTAGGAATTTTTCTTATATATTTACGCTAATTCTGAACTTAATATGTTTACCAGCAGAGTGGTCAAGGAAGATCTAGGCCTTCAAGGATGAAGGCATCTGCTATTTGATCAGGGAAGATAAGGAGCCGACAAGGATGTCGGTACCCTTCCCCCCTTCGGGGGGCAAATACCTGCTAAAGGTCCCCCAATTATTATCCATTCACCCAGACAGCATTCCATTGAGAATAATTACCAATTTTTGACGCTATACCAGCTCTTAGCGGATTCAATACCCCATACCTAGCAAGATTAACTAATCCCTCATCCTTTATTAGTGCATGATCATAAAAGCCATCTTACCAAATCGCCTCACTCCCATTGTGCTCAAACTTTCTGTTAGTATATCTAGAATAAATAGATTTAACCCGCTGCACCGTTTTACTCAGCGAAGCATCTCCCTGTTGAAGAAGCTAAAGGACATGATCTGGCATCACAACAAAGCAAAACGTCTTAGCTTATTCAATTTCACGTTTGAATACTTTCACCATTAATCTAGTATCATCAAATTCGGTGAAAATCACTCTGCGCTTGCAAGTAACAAAAGTAACTAAATAGATTCGACCAGTTTCAGAATACCGGCCTTTTCGTAGTCTTGATGAATTCCCTTTCATCCCCTCCTCCTCTTTCTTTCGCCGCGAGACACACCTACTACTAATTACTCCCAGTGGGAGCTATACCCCGTCGCGCTCAATACTCAATCCTTCAAAATTCTATTCACCGCGAGCTCCCAGGACATAATGGAGCGCTTCCTACAAATCCCCCCTGTGGGAGCGACGCCCCCTCGCGATTAAAACTCCCTTACCCCTCAGGCACCCAAACCTTAGAATCAGGAAAAATCTCTAATAACTTACCTTTTAATACTTCCTTAGCTTTTCATGCCCACGAACAATACGTATTTCAGAAGGCACCTTCCCCATACCAGAGACGAAATTAACCAGATCCTGCTGATCCGCATGGCCGGTATAGCCACTGATGGTATAAACCCCTGCTTTACTATCAATTCTCCGATTATCCAGAACAACATAGCCACCCTGAGGCCCATACTTCTGAATATCCCTGCCCGGCGTACCTTTAGCCTGATAGCCAACAAACAACACATCAGTTTTCGGATCAGGCAGCAAAGCTTTTAGGGAGTTGACTATCGGCCCACCAGAACACATATCACTGGCGGCAATGACAATGACAGGCCTACCCAAGCTTTTAAGTACTCAAGCAGCCGCTGATAATCTTCATGACTATCAATAGTAATCAACTGCTCAAAAGATAGCGGATGCAAACCAGACTCCACCCGCATTGAAGCCTCCCCATCCCACAAACCCTTTAGCTCACGATAATGCTCTGTAAATTACTCAGCCAGTGGAGAATCAACAATGACATCTAAACTATCCCAATCACCACCCACCTCATGGGTAATAGACTCAAGCTCATATAGCAATTATTGGGTGCGCCCTTTAATGAATGCACGAATTAAAACCCTACCGGCATTACTTAGACCATTTTCTGTCACTCCTCTTAAGCGTGTGCTTCTATCCTGTCTAGACTCATGCGCTTTATCCCCATAAGTACTTTCAAGAACTAACACGTCAACGGTTTCCGGAGACTTTGGCGGTGGTAATAAAGGAGAGTGAGAAGCCCCAAGACCACCAGAAAACACAACTCGCTCAGTAGAAAGCTCAGCCTCAATAAAAGCAGAGCCCAAAATATGACCTGCAACCTGAAAACGAAGACCTTCAGCATTAAAGCCGGAATCTGAACCCATTCGTTATACTCTACAGGCACAATCAGAGATCTAAGTAGACCCAACACCTGTTCTATTAGCCGCTTATCCCGAGTAAAACCGACTTTTAGAGCATTTCCTATCACAAGAGGAAGTAATTTCGCAGTAGCAAAGGTCGCAAAAATAGGTTTATTAAAGCCAGCGGCTAAAAGGTAAAGCAATCAGCCCACATGATCGATCTGACAATGAGTAATAACAAGGGCTTAAATCCTATCTATTGGAAATTCAATGCACTGGAAATGTTCAGCTTCAGAATTAAGCTCATCCCCTTGGAATAATCCACATTCAATTAGGATAGAGCTTTCTTCATTATAAAATAACTGGTGACAGGAACCGGGTACACCCTTAACCGCTCCATGATGAGTAATTTTTGCCATTTAACATCCTTGTTATTAGTGTTTGTAGGAGAAGTTCTTTCTTTTACCTTTAGGGATCAGTCTTTAAGAAATATCTCTCCAAACTATATCTTAATCACGCCCATAAAGATCATCAAAGCGCTCGATATCATCTTCACCAAGATATGAACCTGATTGAACCTCAATAATCACAAGCTCTTCCGCAGTTGGGTTTTTGAGGGAATGGATCTCTCCAATAGGGATGTAAGTGGATTCATTCTCCCTGACAAGGAAAGATGATTCACCTTTTAAAACCTCAGCACAGCCTTTAACCACAATCCAATGCTCTGCTCTTTGGCTATGTTTTTGCAACGAAAGTGATGCACCAGGCGACACTGTAATTTGCTTTACCTGATAACCCTCACCTATACCGATCAGATCATACTTACCCCAGGGGCGGTATACCTCACGATGATGAAGATACTCAGATCGGTTTTCCGCTTCTAGCCGCTGAACGATATTTTTAACATCCTGAACATTATTTTTATCAGCGATAAGCACAGCATCCTGAGTTTCTACCAGAACCAAACCCTCTACCCCGACTGCTGAAATAAGCCTACCTGAAGAGTAAAGTAAGCTGTTTTTAACGCCATGCAGCAATACATCACCCTGCACTGCATTACCTGCCTCATCCTTTTCAGCAACCTCCCAAAGAGAGTTCCAGGTCCCCAAATCAGACCAACTTGAATGATAAGGAATAACAACAGCAGCCTCATTGGAGTTTTTACACAAAGGCTCCATCAGGGCATGGTCAATAGATATAGAAGGGATTTGCTCGAAAGCGGAAGGCGAAACTCTGATAAAATCGCTATCCACTTTTAAACCTTCAAATGCCTCAACAGCCTTTAAATACACATAAGGTGCATGCTTTCTCAACTGAGCCAGGTAGGTAGCAGGGGTAAGAATATAGATACCACTATTCCAATAGAAATGACCTGTTCGAACATAAGCTTCAGCCGTAATTTGATCAGGCTTTTCTGAAAACTTCTCAATCCACAACACATCTGAGGAACCAAAAACCGGCTTACCGGCCTTGATGTATCCATACCCAGTTTCTGGCCGGGTTGGTGTAACCCCTAGGGTCACAATTAAACCATCTCTAGCATAGCCTTCTGCCGTTTTAATTGCCTCATGAAACAGATTAATATCTTCAATAAGATGATCAGACGGCATAACCACCATAGCTTCACTTTCTAGACCATCGGCAGTAGCAAGCAAAGCAGCAATAGCAATAGCTGGAGCAGTATTTCTACCTACAGGTTCCAGAAGAATTTTTCCATTGACGTCAGAGCAACGCTTTTGTTCAGCCACTAAGAAACGATGCTCCTCGTTAGCTACAAAATAACAATGATAAGATTTTGTAGAGCGCTCGATAGTGGAACCGAGGAGGGAGCTTTCTGAAAATAGATTCAGAAACTGTTTAGGATATTGAGAACGTGAAAGCGGCCATAGCCTTGCACCGCTACCACCGCATAGTATGACTGAGATCATCAACAAGCACGTCTAAATCAAAACAGTTTAGCATGGAAACAAGTACTGCTGTATTTACTCGTAACCATTAGGGTTTTGGGACTGCCAGCGCCATGTATCAGCCATCATCTCATCCAGTGTTCTCGTTGCTGCCCAGCCCAGCTCTCTCTCAGCTTTACTTGTATCGGCCCAGAAAGCGGGAAGATCCCCCTTCCGCCTAGGCGCAAAGCAATAAGGTACATCAACACCTGTAACATTCTTGAACGCGTTAACCATCTCCAATACGGAAAGGCCCTTGCCCGTACCAAGGTTGTATATGTGTACGCCAGTTCTACTAAGGCACTGCATAGCTCCGAGGTGCCCATCAGCAAGATCCATCACATGGAGATAGTCTCGTTCACAGGTCCCATCGTTAGTTGGATAATCATTGCCGAAAATAGATAACTCTTCACGCTTACCCACAGCAACCTGGCTAATAAAAGGCATCAAGTTATTTGGGATACCCTTTGGATCTTCACCTATCAAACCCGAAGGGTGAGAGCCTATTGGATTGAAGTATCTGAGTAAGGCAATAGACCATTCAGGATCAGAAACAGAGAGATCTTCAAGAATCTGCTCTACCATAGCTTTGGAAGTACCATAGGGATTAGAGGTACTACCACGGGGCATAGATTCCATATAAGGGATCAGGGCATCTTCACCATAAACTGTAGCAGATGAACTGAATATCAGTTTCTTTACCCCAGCCTCTTGCATCGCATCACACAAAACCAATGTTCCATGGACATTGTTATGGTAATACTCAATCGGCTTTTCTACGCTTTCACCAACCGCTTTAAACCCCGCAAAGTGGATAACAGAGTCAATGATATAATCAGAGAATAGTTGATCTAAACATTCTCTATCGCAGATATCGCCTTCGATAAACACAGGCTTACTATCTGTGATTTCCTCTATTCGCTTAAACACCTCTACACTACTGTTGCAAAGATTATCAAGGGCTACAACATCTCGACCTGCCTCTAACAGCTGAATAACAGTGTGAGAACCGATATAACCTGCACCGCCTGTCACTAAGATTGCCATTGATTAGCTCCGAATTTCTCTTTTAATAACAGCCATGCGAATTTAGAATTAGTAATCAAATAACGCTTCCACATACGTCTTGGTTCTTGAATAACTCGGTATAGCCATTCCAACCCAGACTTTTGCATCCATAAAGGAGCTCGTTGCACCTTCCCTGCAACAACATCGAAAATACCACCAACACCCATTACGAAATCGACACCTAATTGACCTCTCCATTTATTAATGAAATTTTCTTTATTAGGAGAGGTAATTGCGAAAAATAGAAGTTTGGCACCTGAATCTTTGATGAGCTTGACGAGTGATACCTCATCATCCCAAAAATCACCATGGTGCGTGCCAACAATAACTAAATGAGGATGCGTTTTCTGCATACATTTAGCTGTTTCTTCAACTATTTCCTGCTTAGCACCAAGGTAAAAGACCGATAATGACTCTATCTCAGCCATCCTATTGAGCTGATGAAAAAGGCCAACCCCAGCCATACGTTCAGAAACATCGTGTCCAAGAAACCTTGTCCCACAAACAACCCCCATTCCGTCGATATAGATAATATCGCACTCTGTTACAGATTTTGCCAACTCAGCATCCGAACGCATATTAACGACTTTAGCCACATTAACCACTGTGTGCTGAGTGAATTCACCGTTGTGTAATCGCTTAGATATAAGATCTACTGTCTCAGACATAGATGAGGCAGCCATTGGGGAGCCTAGAAAAACAAATCGCTGCATTAAAAGCACCTTATTAATTAAATAAATGAACGATATGGAGCCCTAAACTATTAATTACGATATAAGCAACATAAAATTAAAATAAATACTAGAAGATAATCTATCGAACACATAAGAAACTGAAAACTCACTTACACTTTCAGAACACTGTTTACGATCAAAGGAATCATTATTCAACACTAAATTCACTTAGCTACTGAAGTTTTTAGAATTCCAATCATCAACTATTCTTCCATTAAAATCATCCTGGGCAAATCTTGACGGCTCTCCAGTTCTAGTAGTAACAACAGGAATCCCAACTTTTAAAACCTCAAGCAGAGCAACAGACATTCCTTCAACAAAACTAGTGGATATATAAACATCTAACACAGATAGCATTTTAGGCAAAACATCATGACTAATGGCGCCAAGAAAAATAACATTACCAGAGCTGACTTCTTTAGATAATGCTGCCTTGGCAGACTCTGCTTGAGAGCCGGTACCTTTTATACCGCCTTCCCTGAGCATAGAACTGAGGCTATTGGTCGTGGTTCCACAATGACTATTGAATTAATTACGGAATTCGAGGTAATAGGCACCTTAACACTGCTCACGATCGGCAGCTTAGGTGCAGGGCTATATGCACAGTACAAACGTAAAAATTAAGGTATTACGTGGTAAAGCCTTTGGATCTTCGATGTCGATACTGGCCATGATGATCCATTCCACCGTGGACTTTAATCTGCAGATACCTACAAATGCTCTGACTTTTATAGTTGTATTGGCTTTAGCTTGGATAGCTTTGAATAAAACGAGCCGCAGGAAAGAAAAAGGCGCCTCCTAAACAAAAGAGCCTTATAACATTTTTTATCGCGACGCTTAATTACTTAGAAATTTTATATACCAAGGCATCACCTCAGCAATACCTGTGTTAATTCGGTATTGTGGCTCATAACCCAGTTTCGTTTGCGCTTTTGAAATATCTGCTTGTGAATGTCTAACATCACCCACACGAAAATCTCTATATGTAGGCTCCGATTGAACATTGAAACCGTTTTGATTCAGAGCTGAAGCAATTGCAGTATAAAGATAATTTAATGTGGTTCGATCTCCAACCGCAACATTATAAACCTCATCTTTCGCATCATCAGAAGCTGTTGCTGCTAGTAAGTTCATTTGCACTGTATTTTCGATATAACAGAAATCTCGACTGGTTTCTCCGTCACCATTAATAAAAACCTCTTCATTTTGAATCATCGCAGAAGTCCACTTTGGGATAACAGCTGCATAAGCTCCATTGGGGTTTTGACGTTTGCCAAATACATTAAAATAACGCAGACCTATGGCTTTAAAGCCATAAGTTCGAGCATAAACGCTAGCATACAATTCATTAACATATTTAGTTACTGCATAAGGTGAAAGAGGATTACCAATATTCTCCTCTACTTTAGGCAGAGCTGGGTGATCTCCGTATGTAGAGCTGCTCGCCGCATATGTAAAACTTTTAACCTGAGCCTCTTTACTTGCATTTAGCATATTAAGAAAACCGGTTATATTGGCACTATTAGTTGTTAGAGGATCAGCAATAGAGCGCGGCACCGACCCTAAAGCAGCCTGATGCAAAACATAATCAACCCCTTCCATAACTTTGAGGCAAGTACCAGGATCCCTGATATCACCTTCATGGAAACTAAATCCTGCCCATTGATCTTCATCAACCAGTCCTTGTACCTCATCAAGGTTAGCCTGGAAACCAGTAGCAAAATTATCTAACCCAATAACTCGTTGATTCAGTTTTAAAAGCGATTCTAATAAATTTGAGCCAATAAACCCTGCAACCCCTGTTATTAACCAAACCTTAGGGGAATCTAAAAGCTCTGCTCTAAGATTTTCATATCTGTTCGTCATCTTATGTTCAATCCTATAAACCAAATTTCCTCATACTACAAACGCATATCCACCTGTTCTTTATTAAGCAGGTATTTCAAATCATAAAGTACGTGGTTTTCTTTGCCATACTTCCTGATTGCTTCAGCACCCTGGTCCTTAAACTCTTGATGAGCTACCGCCATAATAATCGCATCATAGTGATTAGCTGGAACTTCACTAATCAACTCTAAACCATATTCATGCTGAGCTTCTACCGCTGAACACCAAGGATCAACCACATCGACATTGACGTTGTACTCTTTCAATTCTGAGACGACATCAATAACTTTGGTATTTCTCAAATCAGGGCAGTTTTCTTTGAAAGTTAATCCCATAACTAAAACGTTTGCCCCTTCAACATGAATACGCTGTTTCAGCATCTTTTTAACTAGCTGGGATACAACATATTCACCCATCCCATCGTTGAGACGGCGCCCCGCCAGAATCATCTCTGGATGGTAACCTACACTCTGTGCTTTATGGGTAAGATAGTAAGGGTCGACACCAATACAGTGACCGCCCACCAGTCCTGGACGGAATGGCAAGAAGTTCCATTTAGTTCCAGCAGCTTCCAAGACTTCTAAAGTATCAATACCAAGGCGATTAAAAATGATAGAAAGCTCATTAATCAAGGCAATATTTACATCACGCTGAGTATTTTCTATTACTTTGGCAGCTTCAGCTACTTTGATTGAGGATGCTTTATGCGTTCCTGCAGTAATAATAGATTTATATAGCTGATCAACCATCTCAGCAACTTCTTCCGTTGAACCGCTTGTGACTTTAAGAATATTAGTTACACGGTGTTCTTTATCACCAGGGTTAATTCGTTCAGGGGAATAACCAGCAAAAAAACCTTCGTTAAACTTAAGACCTGAAACACGTTCGACAACTGGTATACAATCATCTTCTGTAGCACCAGGATAGACAGTCGATTCGTAGACAATAATATCGCCTTTCGAAATAACATCTCCTAGCATTTCGCTGGCTTTAATTAGAGGTGTTAAGTCAGGTGTTTTATGGTCGTTAATAGGAGTAGGAACCGTCACGATATAGAAATTACATGACTTAAGCTTCTCTTTATTAGCTGTATAAACTAGTTTTGAAGCAGATAGCAGTTCATCTCTTTCTACTTCAAGCGTCAAATCATTTCCATTGATAAGTTCATTAATTCGATCTTGATCTATATCAAAGCCAATAGTTTCGTATTTTTTCCCGAATTCAACAGCTAAAGGAAGACCTACATACCCAAGCCCAATAATTCCAATTTTGACATCCGACATTCTGACTTTTCCTTTAAAGCTTTATCTAACGAAACAATGATAAGATGCCGCGCATTATATACCCTAAATCCAAAAGGGACACTTCCCTAACCTCTTCTAGTTGCACTATCTCCTAACCAATAAAAACAAACAATTACTTCATGCGAAATATATCCCATGTAATCAAACTTAGCTTTAACATATTGGCTGGACCAAGCAAACACAAACGGAGAAGGACTCAATCTTCAGAATTTTTGATGATAGCTTGATGAAACGTTCACCTAACGATTTACAGAACAGTCATTTACAAAATAGGCCAATGTATAAAATTGCTTCTAAAGCAGGTAATTAAGAAAGGGCACTGTTGATACCCTCGATATCGTAAACATATGGAATAGATATTAATATTTTGCGTTTATACTACGCCGCAACCAAGACAATCTAAGTGTCAGAAGTGTTATAACCCTCTAATGATGGATAAGTGACTCACCATCTACTTTTCTAACGCTCTCTACTCTGGCGGTACTGTTGGTTGTTCACCGGATTCATCTACTAGTGCCCTTGAACTATTTTAGTTTTTTCGTTTGTGAAAAGATAATGGTTTAAAGGAACATTTTTTGAGTTTGCGCTCATAGCAAGAAGCATAACAGTACCTCCTGGAGGCATGATTTTTCTGCAGGTGATTGCTGCACTAACCTAACAGAAAACGGCCGCAAATTTTTTATTGCCCTGCACTAGCGCTTACCAAAGCTGCTACCCTCTACCAAATAAGGGTAAGATAAGCAGTGAAGATCCATCTCTTTACCTTCAATAGCTAATTGTTACCTTTGAACACTGCGGCCTCGACCAATACCGTAATATTCCAGTCCATGACGCTCAACTGTTTCAGGCTCGTACATATTACGGCCATCAATGATGACAGGGTTGTTCAACGAATCTTTTATTAGGTCAAAATCTGGCGACCAGAATGCACGCCATTCTGTACAGATAACCAATAGATCAGCCCCTTGCAAAGCACTCTCTTTAGTTCCGACTAACTCAAGATCTGCACGATGACCATAGATTCGCTGTGTTTCCTCCATTGCTTCTGGATCGTAGGCTCTAACTTTAGCACCTTGACCCCACAACGCCTCCATCAAAACCCTGCTGGTAGCTTCGCGCATATCATTAGTTTTTGGCTTAAATGAAAGCCCCCAAACCGCAATAGTTTTGCCCTGTAAATCACCATCAAAATAGTTATTCAAATGCTTAAACAAAAGCGATTTCTGACGATAGTTCACTGCCTCAACAGATTTTAGAAGCTGCGCATCATACTCAATACTGTCTGCTATTCTAACGAGCGCTTGCACGTCTTTTGGGAAACATGAACCACCATATCCACAGCCTGCATAGATAAAGTGGTACCCGATACGTTCATCTGAACCAATACCCCGGCGTACATTTTCAATATCAGCCCCCAGACGCTCAGCTAGATTGGAAATCTCATTCATAAAACTGATTTTAGTAGCTAGCATGCAATTAGCTGCGTACTTGGTTAGCTCTGCACTACGTACATCCATAAAGATCATACGATCATGGTTACGGTTAAATGCGGAATAAAGCTCGCGCATCTCTGATTCAACATGATTGCTATCTGTGCCTATAACTATCCGATCAGGTCGCATGCAGTCATTTACTGCTGCACCTTCTTTCAGAAACTCGGGATTAGAGGCGACGTGACAATCAAGCGTTTTGTTTCGAGAGCTCAACACTGATAAAACTTTGGCAGAGACTTTGTCTGCAGTCCCCACTGGCACTGTAGACTTATCCACAATAATCTTCGGTGACTCCATATAGGTAGCAATCGTTTCTGCAACGGCTAACACATATTTAAGATCCGCTGAGCCATCTTCATCTGGTGGCGTTCCTACAGCAATAAACTGTATTTCAGCATGGGCGACGCCTTCTGCTGCATCTGTAGTAAAACGCAAACGCCCTGCTTCATGGTTGATTTGAACAATAGTTGTTAGACCAGGCTCATAAATAGGGATTAGGCCTTTATTTAAATCATCCACCTTCTTCTGATCGACATCGACACAGACTACTTCATGCCCTACATCGGCCAGAACTGCAGCCTGAACCAGACCTACATATCCAATACCAAAAACAGTAACTTTCATGCTCTTCTCACTTTTTCAACGAATGAGAAGACTCTAGGACCTGTTTGCTAAAAACTTATTTCGAAGAGATGACTGATTAGTGACAACAATACAGGCATAAAAAACGGCGACCTCCTGCACAAAGTCGCCGTTTGTTTTTTTCACTCTAAAAAGTCGCCTCCGAAGAGGCGCGAGCCAAGAGAGTGGAAAACTTGCTTATTAGAGTACTAGGCGACGGATGTCGCTTAGCAAGCCATTTAGGTAGGTTAGGAACTTACCTGCATCACCACCGTTGATCGCGCGGTGATCGTAAGATAGGCATAAAGGCAACATCTTACGTGGCTCGAACTCTTTACCATTCCAGCGCGGTTCGATATCTGCTTTAGACACACCCAAAATCGCTACTTCTGGTGCATTAACAATTGGCGTAAAGCCAGTACCACCAATGCCACCTAGACTAGAGATTGTGAAGCATGCACCCTGCATTTCGTCAGGTTTAAGCTTACGGTCTTTAGCTTTACCCGCCAACTCGATCGCTTCCTTAGAAAGCTCGTAGATACTCTTCTTATCTGCATCCTTAATTACAGGAACCATCAGACCGTTAGGCGTATCTACAGCCATACCGATGTTTACATACTTCTTGTAAACAATGTGCTCGCCATCAGCATGCAAAGAAGCATTGAACTTCGGATGCTCTTTCAGTGCGATAGCAATCGCTTTTAGCATAAACGGCAGCGGTGTTAGCTTAACGCCAGACTTCGCAGCTTCGTCTTTCATCTCTTTACGGAACGCTTCCAGATCAGTGATATCAGCCTTATCAAACTGAGTCACATGCGGAATGTTCAACCAGCAGCGGCTCATGTTGTCGCGTGTAACTTTAGCAATTTTGCTAAGCTTCTCGACTTCCACTTCACCAAACTTGCTGAAATCTACCTCAGGGATTGCCGGAATACCTGAACCACCCGTTACTGCACCGCCTTTTGGCGCTTCAGCTAGCTGTTTCAGAGCACTTTTAACATATGCCTGAACATCTTCTTTTAAGATTCTTCCACGACGACCAGTGCCGGATACAAGAGACAGATCAACACCGAATTCACGGGCAACTGCACGAACAGCAGGGCCAGCATGAACCGTTTTGTTTTTCTTCTCTAGCGCAGCAAGATCAACCTTACCTGCAGCAGGCGCAGGCTTAGCCGGGGCTGGGGCTGGAGCCGCAGGGGCAGATGCCGCAGGAGCTGGTGCAGCAGCAGGAGCCGCAGGTGCTGGTGCAGTACCACCTGAAACTTCAAGTTCTAGCAGCAGATCACCTTCGTTTACCGTATCGCCTTCATTGATCTTCATGGAAACAACCGTACCCGCTTTAGGTGCTGGTACTTCCATAGATGCTTTATCGGTTTCTAGTACGATTAGGCTATCGCCTTCTTCAACGCTGTCGCCGTCTTTTACCAATACTTCAACAACATCTACATCGCTCGCACCCGATAGATCAGGGATAAGCACGTTCTCTTTACCACCTGCAACAGGTGCTGGCGCAGGCGCAGCTTCCTGAGCTGGTGCTGGAGCCGCAGCAGGTGCAGTTTCAGCTGGAGCAGCCGCACCTCCTACACTCAGTTCCATCAAAAGATCACCTTCGTTAACTTGATCATCAACGTTGACCTTCATAGAAATCACAACACCATCTTTAGGCGCTGGCACTTCCATAGATGCTTTATCTGTTTCCAGTACGATCAGGCTATCGCCTTCAGATACTGTATCACCGTCTTTTACTAGTACTTCAACAACATCTACATCAGTTGCACCAGACAGATCCGGGATCAGTACATTTTCAACGGCAGAAGCGGCTGCAGGTGCAGCAACTGGAGCCGGTGCAGCCTCTGGTGCAGCAGCCGGCGCAGGCGCTTCTTCTGCGGCTGGAGCTGCAGATGCCGCAGCACCTGTATCTAGCTCAAGCAGAAGATCACCTTCGTTTACTTGGTCATCAACATTGACCTTCATGGAAACAACCACACCGCTATGAGTCGCTGGCACTTCCATGGATGCTTTATCTGTTTCCAGAACAATCAGGCTATCGCCTTCGTTGATGGTGTCGCCGTCATTTACCAGCACTTCAACAACATCAACATCTGTGGAACCTGATAGGTCTGGCACAGTAATTGTGATAATACTCACTTTGAATTCCTCCAGTTCTAAGCTGTTAAGAAGCTCATCGCAGACTTAAACAGTCCACGGTGCCGGTTTAGCCGGGTTGATGTTGAACTTCTGCATGGCTTTAGCGACAACTTCGCCTTCAACCTTGCCTTCTTCCTGGAGTGCTCTTAGCGCAGCCAGAACAACGTAGTAACGGTTAACTTCAAAGAATTCACGCAACTTAGTACGTGTATCAGAGCGACCGTAGCCATCTGTACCTAGTACCTTGAAGTTACGAGGAATGTATTCGCGTAGCTGATCAGCATAAGAGCGCATGTAGTCAGTCGATGCGATAACCGGACCTTCACCACGGCTTTCGATGCACTGAGTTACGTATGCTTTCTTCTGCTCAGCTTCTGGGTTCAGCATGTTCTCACGAGCTACTGACATCGCATCACGACGAAGTTCGTTGATCGATGTTGTGCTCCAGATATCAGACTCAACACCAAACTCTTCGCTTAGAATTTCAGCCGCAGCTTCAACTTCACGAAGGATCGTGCCACAGCCCATTAGCTGAACTTTCTTATCGGAATCTTTACCCTCTTTCAGCAAGTACATACCTTTAATGATGCCTTCTTCAGCACCTTGTGGCATTGCTGGGTGGTGGTAGTTTTCGTTCATTGTCGTGATGTAGTAGAAGCAGTTTTCCTGATCCTGATACATGCGACGTAGACCGTCCTGAACAATCACGGCTAGCTCGTAGCCATAGGTTGGATCGTAGGACTTACAGTTCGGAATCATCTGAGCCATCAGATGGCTGTGACCATCTTGGTGCTGCAGACCTTCACCGTTTAGCGTTGTACGACCAGAAGTCGCACCGATCAGGAAGCCACGAGCCTGCATATCACCTGCAGCCCACGCCAAATCCATCACACGCTGGAAACCGAACATAGAGTAGTAAATGTAGAACGGAACCATTGTGCAGTTGTTGTTTGCATAGGATGTAGCGGCAGCCATCCATGCAGACATCGCACCCGCTTCGTTAATACCTTCTTCTAGAATCTGACCTGTTTTAGATTCTTTATAGAACATGATCTGGTCAGAATCGTGTGGTACATAGCGCTGACCTTCAGAAGTGTAGATACCCAACTGACGGAACATACCTTCCATACCGAACGTACGTGCTTCATCAGGTACGATTGGCACAACACGCTCACCCATGTTTTTGTTTTTAACCAGCGTGCTCATCACACGGTTAAGCACCATCTGGGTAGAGGCTGCGCGCTTACCACTGTCTTTCAACTGACCGTCAAAATCAGACAATGGCGGCGTTTCTAGTTTTTCGAACTCTGTGCGACGCACTGGGTAGAAACCACCCAAGCTTTCGCGGCGTTCGAACATGTATTTCATTTCTGGTGAATCTGGTGCCGGACGGTAGTAAGGCACGTCCTTCAACTGATCATCAGACAGTGGGATGTTAAAGCGATCACGGAAATCTTTAAGATCGTCCATCGCCACTTTCTTCATCGAGTGCGTGTCGTTCTTCGCTTCGCCCGATTTACCCGTACCGTAGCCTTTTACAGTCTGTGCAAGGATTACAGTTGGCTGACCTTTGTGATTTACCGCTTCGTTGTATGCAGCAAATACTTTGTAAGGATCGTGGCCACCACGGTTCAGATTCATAATGTCGTCGTCAGACAGATCTGAAACCATCTCAAGTAGCTCTGGGTACTTACCGAAGAAGTGCTCACGAGTGTACGCACCACCATTAGCCTTGTAGTTTTGCAACTCACCGTCACAAACTTCGTCAAAGCGTTTTTGAAGAAGACCTTTAGTGTCTTTTTCGAACAGGGCGTCCCAATGACGACCCCATAGACATTTGATAACGTTCCAACCAGCGCCGCGGAAAATACCTTCTAGCTCTTGAACAATCTTGCCGTTACCACGAACAGGACCATCAAGACGCTGTAGGTTACAGTTAACTACGAAGATCAGGTTTTCAAGCTGCTCACGACCCGCAAGAGAGATAGCACCTAGAGATTCTGGCTCATCACACTCACCGTCACCTAGGAAAGCCCATACCTTACGATCACCACGATTAATCAATTCACGTGCTGAAAGGTAACGCATTACGTGAGCTTGATAGATCGCCTGAATTGGGCCAAGACCCATAGATACGGTTGGGAACTGCCAGAAATCAGGCATCAACCAAGGGTGTGGGTAAGATGAAAGACCGTTGCCATCAACTTCACGACGGTAGTTATCCATCTGTTCTTCAGTTAAACGCCCCTCTAGGTAAGCACGAGAGTAGATACCTGGAGAGATATGGCCTTGGAAGAAGACCATGTCAGATTCCTGACCGCCTTCGTTACCGCGGAAGAAGTAGTTAAAACCAATATCGTATAGCGTTGCAGAAGAGGAGAAAGATGAAATGTGGCCACCTAGACCATCTTCGTTGTCGTTAGCACGCATAACCATTGCCATTGCGTTCCAACGAATGAAAGAACGAATACGGCGCTCCATAAACAGGTCGCCCGGCATACGTGATTCATCTTTAACAGAAATAGTATTGCGATAAGGTGTAGTCAGTGCCGTACCTGAGCTTACGCCCATATCATTGGCTTTTTCACCTAACTTACGCAGTATGTATTTGGCACGATCGTCGCCATCATTCTTTGCAACTGATTCCAGCGCATCCAACCACTCTTGGGTTTCAATTGGATCAACGTCATCAATAATGTCTTGCACTTTGACCTCTCCACTCTAAAAAGTTAACGCAGCATGTATTTTTTGTAATCTGATCTTTGTTAACCAAACCAACTTGTTACATTAAAAGTAGCAGCTGAATGACTAAACAGACCTTATAATATTAGTTTTGTAGTAATACTACATTTATTTTAGTACTTATGTCTATATTTATACCTAAAAAGATGTATAAATCGCTTTATACATACCTTATATGTAGTTTATATACAGAAAATAAATACGGTTATATGTTTGCTCGGCGTAGCGCACGCTCTAAACGTGTATTTTCACGCTCACCTTCCAACAACGCCTCTTCGACATAAGCCAGATGATGATGAGCTGCCTGACGCGCCTTTTCAGGATCACCTTCTAAAATCGCATCCATCAGCACTTTATGCTGATCATGGATCTTTTCGCGGTAATCTGAGTTCGGGTAGATGTTTTTAAGGTTGTCCCAAATATGTTCGCGCAGCAGATTGAAGAGTGCTCGCATCATATGCAGAAGAACCATGTTGTGAGTTGAGGCTGCGATTGCCAAGTGGAAGTCCACATCAGCATACACCTCTTTCTGAATGTCTTTAGTATCGTGATAGCGCTGAAGATCATCGTAACACTTCAAGATCGCCTCTTTATCCGCAGGTGTACTTCGAAGTGCAGCATAATAGGCGGCCACACCTTCCAAAGCGTGACGAAACTCCAACAGATCATATTGAGCTTCGGGATGCGTTCTAAACAACTCAAGCAGTGGATCAGAGAAGGAGCCACCCAAATCTTCAGAGACATAAGTACCACCGCCCTGACGACTGATTAGCAACCCCTTAGCCGCCAATTTTTGAACTGCTTCTCTAAGTGAAGGCCTAGATACTTCAAACTGCTTTGCAAGTTCGCGCTCAGGTGGTAGTTTTTGTCCTGGCTTTAACGTCCCTTCCAAAATCATGGCTTCCATCTGCTCCATGATTACGTCAGAAATCTTTGGCTGTTTAACCCGGTTGTAACTCATCTTCTGCACTCAAATTATATTGGTAAGACCAATATTAATAGTAATTTATTCTACATTAGCAACACAATAGCCCAAGCGGAATAATTTTTTTCACCGTATTTATACTATCCACAAACCCTGTGTAATAGCTGACTATGAAATAGATTTAACCAATGTTATAAATCTAGACTATAGTCATTTAGCAACAAAAAAATATTGACAGACCCTGCTCAAAAAAAATACAGTAGCATATCTCTTATGGTAAATTGGTATTACCAATTGAGATTACTGCAGCGCAGCAGAGGTCTTATCATCCCAATACCCTCTCCTCCTGCATCTCAATACTAAATATAAAAAATGAATCTCTTAGAGGATGTGACATGAAAAAGTTCGCCAAGTCTCTGATCTCTGCAGCTGTTGTTACTGCTGCTATTGCAGGTACGACAGCTCCAGCTCAAGCTGCTGACAAACTACTTCTAAAAACTCCAATTGCTTTCGGTTCTCACCTACCAGCGCTAGGCACTCCAATCGTTTGGGTTGCTGATCAGCTTAAGCTTGTAAGTGACGGCAAAATGAAAATGAAAATTTACGAGCCAGGCAAATTGGTTAGCCCTAAAGAGATTCTGGACGCAGTTTCTACTGGTAAAGTTAACTCTGGTTACTCTACTGCTGGTTACTGGCAGGGTAAAATGCCTGCGGCTGCACTGTTCTCTGCAGTTCCATTCGGCCCAGAAGCTGGTGAGTACATGGCGTGGTTGTACTACGGTAACGGTATGAGCCTTTACCAAGAAATGTATGACAATGCAGGTTACAACGTAAAAGTTCTTCCTTGCGCAATCATCTCTCCTGAAACATCTGGCTGGTTCTCTAAGCCAATCGAAAAACCAGAAGACCTAAAAGGTCTTAACATGCGTTTCTTCGGTCTAGGTGCTGACGTAATGGAAAAATTGGGCGTAGGCACAGTTCAACTTCCAGGCGGCGAAATCTTCGGTGCACTTGAGAAAGGTGCAATCGACGCATCTGAATTCTCTCAGCCAGCAATCGACCAGCGTCTAGGCTTCCACAAGATCGTTAAGTACAACTACTTCCCAGGCTGGCACCAGCAGGCGACAGTCTTCGAACTACTGATCAACAAAGACACTTGGGGCAAGATGAGCAAAGGCCAGAAGGCACTTGTTGAAACAACTTGTAAAGCGTCTATGACTAACGCAATCGCTGAAGGTGAAGCGATGCAGTTCCCTGTAATGGAAAAAGCGCAAGAGAATGGCGTTCAGATCCGTTACTGGAACGAAACAATGCTAAGCACTTTCAAATCTACTTGGGATGAAGTAGTTGCAGAGAAAACTGCTGCGGATCCTTTCTTCAAGAAAGTATGGGATGACATGAGCACATTCCGTAAAGGTTACGACCTTTGGGAAGCTAACGCATTCCTACCGCGCGCAACTAAGTAAGACGACAATCTTCGGAAGGTGCCCAGCCCTCCGAAGAACAACAGGGCAGCTTCGGCTGCCCTGTTTGCCTATACAAAGGCGACCTATAACAATAAATAATTAGATTTTTGAGTGAGCACTACTCGGCAAAGAATCTAATAAGAAGTAGCGAAGGTAAGTTTCAGTGACTGAAAATGAAAAGCTGACCCCCGTGCCCCTCGCAGATGCGATTGATAATTTTATTAAACGCATCGGTCTCACTATCGCTTGGACCTATGTTGTTCTTGTATTAGTGATTATGCTGCAGGTCATTTTGCGCAAAGGATTTGCTAGCGGCTTAATTGCCCTAGAAGAACTGCAATGGCACCTATATTCCATTGGCGTAATGTTTGGTCTTTCTTATGCCCAAACCACAAATTCACATATTCGCGTAGACCTGTTCTATTCCCGCCTAAGGGCGAACACTAAGCGCTGGATCGAAGTTATTAGTATCCCAACAATGGTTCTACCATTCGTTGCAATCATCTTTATGCAAAGTATCGATTTCGTTGCTGAATCCTATCGAGTAAACGAAGGCTCAGAAGCCGCTTCCGGCCTGCCGTATCGCTGGATCATTAAAGGTGTTATTCCCGTAAGTTTTGGCCTACTAGCATTAGCACTTATCTCTCGTTTTATTCGTGATTTGACTCTAATTATTAAAGGTGATGGCTGATGGATGCGAATGAAGTTCTCGTAATCGCGATGTTCCTGTCGTTCATCGCGCTTCTATTTACAGGTATACCTGTCGCTTGGGTATTAGGCGGCATTGGTATCATTTTTGCCTTTTTAGGGCAATTTACAGACACATACATGGATACCATGACGGGTCTGGACTACACCACACTTGGGCTTGTAGTTAACCGTCTATGGACCATCATGGAAAACTGGATTCTTGTAGCCCTCCCCATGTTCATATTTATGGGGATCATGCTCGATAAATCTGGCGTTGCAGAACGCTTGATGAAATCGATGCAGGAGCTATTTGGTCGTGTTCACGGCGGTCTTGCTATTACAGTGACAGCGATTGGTATTATCCTAGCTGCGTCTACCGGTATCATCGGTGCATCCGTTGTACTACTGGCAGTTATGTCACTACCAGCGATGACTAAGCAGGGCTATAACATGCCACTTGCGCTAGGTACGATCGCTTCTGCAGGCACGCTAGGCATTCTAATCCCACCAAGCATCATGCTGGTTATCATGGCTGACCAATTAGGTCTGTCAGTTGGTGACCTATTTATGGGCGCTGTATTCCCAGGCCTAATGCTTGGCGCGTTTTACATTATCTACATTCTTGCTCGTGGCTTTATCAACCCAAGTCACATGCCGATCCCGGATGATGCAAAACCTGTTGATCTAAAGATCTTCTTTAATGTCCTTAAAGATGTTCTACCGACACTGCTTCTTATCATTGTCGTACTTGGTTCTATCTTTGCGGGTATTGCAACGCCGACCGAAGCCGCTGGCGTAGGTGCATTTGGTGCAACACTTCTGGCGATGTACAACAAGAAGTTTAGCTTCAAAGTACTACATGAAGTTGTTGGCGGCACAATGAACACAACTGCCTACATCTTCGCGATATTCATTGGTGCAACATGTTTCGCTCTTGTTCTTCGTGAACTAGGTGGCGACGAGATGATCGAAGAGTTTCTAACAGGCCTTCCATTTGGCCCTTATGGAATCATCTTCTTCATCCTAGCGGTTATTTTCCTACTAGGTTTCTTCCTAGATTGGATCGAGATCACGCTAATCATCTTGCCGCTATTGGCACCTGTAATTTCGGCCCTCGGCTTAGATATTACAGCTCCGGGGATCGATAACCCTGAATTGGTTTGGTTCGTCATGCTTGTCGCCATGGCCTTGCAGACCTCGTTCTTAACGCCCCCCGTCGGGTTTGCCCTCTTCTATCTGAAAGGGGTATGCCCACCAAACGTTAAGATCACTGATATTTATAAAGGTGTAATTCCTTTCATTATTCTTCAGTTAGCTGCGCTACTGGTACTAGTATTCTGGCCTCAGATCGTTCTTTGGCTACCAACTATCGCCTACAGTTAAGATAACTGAATAGCACTGGGTATCTAAGATGCCCAGTGCGCACATATATAATAATTAGGCCTTAAGGCCATTTAGAGCTAGTAGAGTACTTCATATGTCCAGTCACGATCTTCTCGATCAGTTAAGGTCTATCCTTGGCGAGAACAATGTTCTCACTGGGGAAAACCAGACCGAACACTATCGCACAGGTTTCCGCTCCGGCGAGGGTTCTGCCCTTGCAGTAGTATTTCCAACCACACTTTTAGAACAGTGGAAGGTTCTAGATACCTGCATTAAAGCCGATACGATTGTGATTATGCAGGCCGCTAACACAGGCCTAACAGAAGGCTCCACTCCAAGTGGTGACGACTATGATCGTGAGATTATTGTCATCAACACTACACGCATGAACAAAATCTACCTGATTGATGAAGGCAAGCAGATCATCAGCTTCCCTGGGGCAACACTATTCACCCTAGAGAAGATGCTTAAGCCTATTAATCGTGCGCCCCATTCTGTTATTGGCTCTTCCTGTATCGGCGCTTCAATTGTTGGCGGTATTGCAAACAACTCCGGTGGCGCCTTAGTTCAACGTGGACCAGCCTATACTGAGCTTTCTCTATTTGCTCAGCTTAACGATAATGGCGAGTTGGAATTGGTTAATCACCTTGGCATTGACCTAGGCGAGACGCCAGAAGAGATCCTTACAAATTTAGAACAGAAAAACTTTACCGATTCTGATGTTAAAGCTAGCACTCAAAAAGCATCGGCAAACGATTATCCTGAAATTGTTCGCGATGTAGATGCAGACACACCTGCTCGCTACAACGCTGATACTAGCCGCTTATATGAATCCAGCGGTTGCGCAGGCAAAGTAGGTGTATTCGCTGTTCGCTTAGATACCTTCCCTGTCGCACAAAAAGAACAGGTTTATTACATTGGCACCAACGATGCCAATGAACTGACAGAGATTCGCCGCCACATCCTGCAACACTTCGATAACCTACCTGAAGTTGCTGAATACATGCATAAAGATATCTACGACATTGCTGAAAAATACGGCAAAGATACCTTTATGATGATTAACTACTTTGGCACCGACCCGCTTCCAAAGCTTTTCGCTATGAAAGGTCGTATCTCTGCTGCACTGAATAAGATCAGCTTCTTGCCAAAAGATATCCCAGATCGCGTTATGCAGGTTATGAGCCGATGCTGGCCAAATATTCTGCCAAAACGTATGCGCGATTTCCGCGAGAAGTATGACCACTACCTCGTGCTAAAAATGAGCGACGGTGGCATCTCCGAAGCAGATAAGTTTCTAAAAGAGTTTTTCAGCAACAGTCAGTCTGGCGATTACTTCGAATGCGATGCAGATGAAGCCAAAAAAGCTTATCTACACCGTTTTGCCGCTGCAGGTGCTGCTATTCGCTATCAGATCATCCACCAAAATGAAGTTGAAGATATTTTGGCACTGGATATAGCACTGCGTCGAAATGATCCGGATTGGGTAGAAAAACTACCGGAAGAGATCAGCAAGCACATCGTTCACTCGCTCTACTACGGCCACTTTATGTGTCACGTTTTCCATCAGGACTACATTCTGAAGAAAGGCGCTGATGGTAAAGCCGTGAAGAAGATGATGTTGGACCTACTGGCACAGAAAGGTGCGAAATACCCTGCTGAGCATAACGTTGGTCATCTTTATGAAGCAGAAGAAGGTCTACAGAATTTCTACTTCTCATTAGACCCGACAAATACATTTAACCCTGGTATTGGTAAGACTCCAAAGTCTCGCTGCGGGTGTGGTTCGCCACATTAAATTGAGTTCTAAATTTAAATATTGAGCTAGGTCTATAGATAGTCGAGTAAATCTGAGCACCGACTTACGAAGTGCTAAACTGACCGAATTCAATACTTTAGTCTAAGACTGTTTTTGAGGAAATGATCATGGCACTTCCAGATATCAAAACTATTCTTTACGCAACATCTTTGGGTAAACACACTCGGCCTGTATTCCGCCAAGCGGTTAACCAGGCAGTTCTAAATGATGCCAAGATCGTTATGCTACACGTAGTAGAACCGATGGGTGAGATGGGTCATGCTCTGATCCAAAACTATGTTTCTGAAGATCTTATCAAGCAGATGCATGATGAAGGTATCAAAGAGATCCACAAAACAATGCAAGATCGTGTCGAGAAATTCTGCGAAGACGAACTGCAAAGTTTAGATAAGCCTGTTGTGCTTAACATTGAACACAAGGTTGCTGAAGGCAATCAAACTGATTCTATTCTTGGTGCTGCACAAGCTGAAAATGCTGATATGATCGTTATGGGCGCGGAAAACCGATTTGGTCACCATAGCCATACAAGCCAGCAAGTGATGCGTAATTCCAAGATTCCTGTACTGATTGTTCAAACAGGCAAAGAGTACGATTAAACGCTCCAAAGTAGGCCACAACTGACATATAAGGTAGTTATTGATGGAAGTACAAGGTCTACTGATTGAACGGATATTCCTTACCGTGTTCCCACTTGTGGCGATTGTCACAGTGGGATTTTTTTATGCCCGCCGCTATCAGCCGGACATGAATGCAGCCAATCAGATCAATATTGATGTTTTTGTTCCAGCGCTGATCTTTGCTGTTTTATCTGCTGAATCATTTGATCTAATTAAGTACCAATCTCTCGCCATTGGCGCCGCTATTATTGTGATTGGCTCAGGTATTCTGCTCTACCCTGCCTGTAAACTGTTAAAGGTACATCCTAAAACGTTCCTACCTCCAATGATGTTCAGCAACAGTGGTAATTTAGGTATACCGCTGATTGTCTTAGCCTTTGGAGAAAACGCGCTACAAGCCGCTGTAGTCTTATTTCTAGTGGAAAATTTGCTCCACTTTACTGTCGGTATCTACATACTGGATCATAAGACTCGTTTGCTTAATCTACTTCGCATGCCGATGATTTTAGCAACCATTTTAGGCCTTATCTGGAGCGGCTTCGATCTACCGATCCCTAAAGCAGTCCATACCTTTATAGACATGCTGGGTCAGATAGCTATTCCATTAATGCTCTTTGCACTGGGTGTAAGAATGACTAGCGTAGACTTTTCTAATTGGAGAATAGGTAGCCTCAGCGCAGTACTCTGCCCTGCCAGCGGTATTATCATCGCTCTGATCTGCCAGCAGTTCCTACAACTGGATGCGACACAGTTTGCCTATTTAGTTGTCTTTGGTGCACTACCACCAGCCGTTTTAAATTACATGATTGCTGAACGATACAATCAAGAGCCTCATCAAGTCGCTTCCATTGTTTTGCTAGGCAATATGGGCAGTCTCATTTTTATTCCAATCACTCTCGCTTTTGTTATATAAAATCACTTAAATTTCTCAAATAGCATGAGAGAAAAATGGACTACTGTATCGGTATAGATCTTGGCGGCACCAAGATCGAAATTATTGCGTTGACTCCATCTTCAGATGTTCTATTTAGATATCGCGTTCCTACGCCACAAGGGAATTACCAAGCAACCCTAGATGCAATTTGCTCGCTTATAGAAAGGGCTGAAAGCAACATAAAGCATCCAACCCGCTCCATTGGTATTGGAATTCCCGGAGCAATTTCTCGAGAAACAGGCTTAATCAAAAACGCCAATTCCACTTGTTTAATCGGCCATCCATTGGATAAAGATTTAAGCGACCGACTACAAAGGCCTATTAAAATAGCTAACGATGCTGATTGCTTTGCATTGTCTGAAGCTGTCGATGGTAGCGGTAAAGACTACAACTCTGTATTTGGCGTTATTTTAGGGACAGGTGTCGGTGGAGGCATTGTTATAAATAAGCAACTGCTTAGTGGCCCAAATTCTATATGCGGTGAGTGGGGACATAATTCGCTGCCTAGGATTAATGAATTAGATGGGGTTGGGCGAGATTGTTATTGCGGCAAACAAGACTGTATAGAGACGTTTTTATCTGGCCCTGGTTTTACCACTCACTATAACGATTCGACTTTCTCACAATTAGATACCGAATCTATATGGGAGTTCGCCAAAACTGGAGACAAGTCAGCAATAGAGCATTGTGAGTTATACATCGAACAGCTAGCTAAAGCGCTATCATCGGTTATCAATATCTTGGATCCCGAGGTTATTGTGCTAGGCGGAGGGCTTTCTAACCAGAGCGATATCTATCAGAAACTTCCAGAGAGGTTAGCCCAATATGTGTTCTCTGATTCGATGAATACGCCGATTTTGAAAGCGCGATTTGGCGACTCCAGCGGAGTCCGTGGAGCCGCCTGGTTGTAACACCCAAATCGCTCTGAGCCTTACAACCTACTACTAGTGCTTAACGCTACTTCTTACTCGCCACTTCGCTCTTTTTATCCACAACCTCTTGAATAGAGATATTTGAGCGATTTTTCTCAACTGTGGCAGCACCAATGCCTTTCACTTCAGTTAATTGATCTACCGATGTGAAAGGACCATTGTTAGTACGATATTCAACAATAGCTTCTGCCTTAGCTACCCCAATACCATTAAGGTTTTGTGCTAACTGTTCGGCTGTAGCGGTATTAAGATCGATAGGAGCTGCAAAAGCAGACAAAGAGAACACACAAGCGAACGCCATCATCAGCGCTCTTAAAGAAGAGAGTTTCATAGTAAATTCCTTTTACTTTATTTTAGGTCTGACCTCATCCATTTAAGCCAGACCTTCTTTATAGCTTGCTAAAGCTACGAAAGCAACGGTTCTAATTCAGCATCGATTTTAGCTAGTGCGCCTACAGGCGAATCTGCTTTAGTAATTGGGCGACCAATCACTAGGTAATCACTGCCTGCTTTTAATGCATCTGACGGTGTCATAATACGCTTCTGATCGCCAACATCCGAATCCGCAGGTCGAATACCCGGCGTTACTAGTTTGAATTCTTCGCCGATCACTTGGCGTAGTGGTGTTACTTCCTGTGCAGAACAAACCACACCATGCAGACCACTTTCTTCAGTTAACTTAGCCAAACGTTTCACATGCTCTAACGGTTCAATATCTAACCCTAAATCGCGCAAGTCACTGCGCTCCATACTGGTTAGTACAGTCACACCGATTAACAACGTCTCAGAACCATTAACTTGCTCAAGCTCGTTGCGAGCAGCTTCCATCATACGGCGGCCACCCGAAGCATGAACATTGACCATCCATACGCCTAGTTCGGCAGCTGCGCGAACGGCTTTAGCCGTAGTATTCGGGATATCATGAAATTTCAGATCTAGAAAGACATCAAAGCCTAGGCTCTGAAGTGTTTCTACAATAGCCGGACCACTTCGCGTGAATAACTCTTTACCAACTTTTACACGGCATCGAGTCGGGTCCAACTGCTTAGCCATTGCCAAAGCCTGATTTTGATCAGGGTAATCTAGTGCAACAATGACTCTTTTTTTATCCAATAACATATAAGTTCTCTAAAATTTATTCGCCTTCCAAGCCTTGAATAGGCTTAGTCGTGCCCCAGCTTTTACATGAAGGACACTGCCAGGAGAGCGTTCTGCCTGAAAATCCACAACTATTACAACGGTATACGGGTTTTGAGAGTTCTAACTGTCCTGTCAGACCTCGTAATACCTTTAAGCTATCCTTAGCACTATCTGAGCCATATTCTATATGAAGATCGATCAGACTATTAAATCCTTTTACTGAAGGACGACGCTTTAATTCTTCAGTAATAAAACTTCCAGCCGCATAAACACCTCTCTCCTGCTTAACATGCTCAGCGAGAGCAATCAGCACTGTCGTTGAGGGAGAATGCGCCAAGCAGCTACGTAGGTATTCTAGGTGATCTTTATGATCTCCTGTTCTCTCATAACATTCCCTCAGCAGAGGAATCGTTTCGGAGACAAATAACCGGTCTTGTTTTGATACTTTTTTAAGATGCTTGATCGCCTGCTTCCACTGTTCAGACTTCATTGCGATCTGAGCTTTTAACAAGCTTACACGAACATTATTCGAATCAAATTGCTCTGCATCTTTGAGATACTCAGCCGCCGCTTTGATAAGCTTTTGCTGTAATGCCATGTCAGCTAATTCACAGCAGTAATGCGCTAACTCGTTATTTAAATCACGTCTTTCATCCGTTGGGAGTTTATTCGCTGTAACTAAGGCTTCTTCCCACTCACCTTCTTTCTCATAGAGCTTAATTAACAGATTGAGCGCTTTACTGTGGATGCGTTTAGGGGAAGGAGATTTAATAATTTCCTGTAAGAGATTTTCAGCTCGGTCCAACAAGCCCACAGAATAATAGTCATTCGCTAGCGCCATCTGAATCCGCATAAAATCATCCCGATCCAAATTTGGGCGCGCTAGAAGGTTTTGATGGATCTGTATCGCTCGATCTACATCACCTTTACGGCGAAAGAGCTTTGCTAAAGAAAGGTGGGCTGGAATGGTATCTGAATTGATCTCTAAAGCACGGATAAAGCTTTCAATCGCCTCATCCATTTTCTCATTCAAAAGATAATCTAAACCCGTAAAGTATTCGTGGCTTAGATTCGTTTGGGGAGGCGCAGGCTTTGACTGCTTATCACGCCTGCCTAGCAACCAGCCAATGCCGATCGCCAGAACAAACGGAATTAAAAGAAAAGCGTTGTCGAGATTAAACGGCATCTTTCAGGCTGGATACTCGCAACTGATCTAGCTCTTTTTGAGTACTAGCAATTTTACGGCGCGCAGAGCCCAAACGGGTTTTTAACATCACGATAATCATTGTACTAAGCGCTCCACCGATAAGAGCACCCGCAACAAATGTCGCTACTAGCCAAGTACCTAAACTAAATTCTGGTAGCTGCAGAAAAACAAGATTAATCGCAACCTGATCTGTGTTGTTAATCACTAACATTAAACCAATAAATAGTGCCAAAAACGCTAAAGCAACGAAGATCAATTTTTTAACTAAACGCACCGGATTAAACCTCAATTACCTAATTTTGAATTGAATCATTTACCTGTTCACGCAACTCTTTACCTGGTTTGAAGTGCGGAACATATTTAGCATCAAGCGCTACAGACTCACCCGTTTTTGGGTTACGCCCTGTTCTAGGCGCTCGATAATGTAGTGAAAAACTACCAAATCCTCTGATTTCTATACGATCACCTTGAGACAAAGATTCTGTCATGTGATCTAGCATCGTCTTCACGGACAGCTCGATATCCTTTACCGACAATTGTTCATGTCGATCTACTAGTACTTCAATCAGTTCAGATTTCGTCATACCTATACTCCTTTGCTCGTGGACCGTACATACTGCCTAGCTACTCAGAGTCACCTTTATTCATCTGAGCCTTAATTAAATCACCGATAGTCGTTGGGCCTGATAGCGTCGTTTCAGACTGCTGACTAATTTTATCCAGAGCTTGTTTCTCTTGCTCTACTTCCATCTGCTTGATAGAGAGCGAAATCACTCTGTTTCTACGATCGATTTGGCTGATCATAGCCTCAACTTCATCTCCGACGCTAAAATGATCTGCTAGATTATCTATGCGCTCTCGAGACACATCGGAGATTCTTAGTACCGCTTCAACACCTTCCGCCACGGTTACACTAACCGCCTTGTCAGTGATATCAGAAACCGTACCTTTAACAACTTTGCCCTTGCCATGACTCGCAGTAAAGCTGCTAAATGGATCTTCATCTAACTGCTTAACACCCAAAGCGATTCTCTCTCGCTCTGAATCAACCGAAAGCACCACCGCTTCTAAGTCATCGCCTTTTTTCAGTGTTTTAACAACATCCTCTCCGCTGTCATCCCATGACAAATCGGATAGATGTACAAGGCCATCGATACCACCTTCTAGGCCAATGAAAACACCAAAATCAGTTATTGAACGGATTTTACCACTTAAGCGATCACCTTTTTGGAATTTAGTCGCAAATTCTTGCCAAGGATTCGCTTTGCATTGCTTCATACCTAAAGAGATACGACGACGCTCTTTATCGATGTCTAATAACATCACATCGACTTCGTCTCCCACCTGAACAACTTTAGATGGATGCACATTTTTATTGGTCCAATCCATTTCAGAAACATGGATTAAACCTTCAATACCTTTTTCGATCTCAGCGAAACAACCGTAATCAGTAAGATTCGTCACTTTCGCTTTCGCTTTGGTACCGATTTCGTAATTAGCAATCAGCTGTGTCCACGGATCTTCCGTTAACTGTTTAACCCCTAGCGATACACGGTTACGTTCTTTATCGAAACGCAGTACCTGAACATCGATACTTTCGCCAACCGTTAGGACTTCACTTGGATGCTTAACGCGTTTCCATGCGATATCAGTGATGTGTAACAGACCATCCACACCGCCAAGATCGATAAATGCACCGTAGTCGGTGATGTTTTTGACAACGCCTTTAACAACAAGGCCTTCTTTCAGTTCTGAAAGTAGTTTTTCACGCTCAACACTGTAAGCCGCTTCGAGCACAGCGCGACGCGAAACAACAATGTTATTGCGCTTGGCATCGAGCTTAACTAATTTAAACTCGAGTTCTTGGTTTTCTAAGTGACTGGTATCTCGAAGAGGACGGACATCGACTAAAGAGCCCGGGAGGAATGCTTGAATACTTCCAAGCATAATCGTTAGACCACCTCGGACTTTACCCGAGATGCGCCCTGTTACAATTTCATCAGATTCGTAAGCTTTCTCAAGCTCTGCCCAAGCTTCTGCACGTTTCGCTTTATCACGAGAAAGCTGGGTAGAACCGAAGCCGTCTTCGACAGCTTCTAACGCAACTCTGACTTCGGATCCAACATCGATTGTTAGCTCGCCAGAGTCATCAATAAACTGCGACCGCGGGATAACACCTTCTGATTTGAGACCTGCATTGACGATAACAAAGTCATCCTCAATCGCAATTACTGTACCCGTTACGATAGCGCCCGGCGCCATCTCCAACTCTTGAAGGCTTTCTTCAAATAGTTCAGCAAAGCTCTCGCTCATATCTGTATCCCGCTTTGTCGTTATGACACTATCAGCGAAGCCCTTTATGCCTCGCTGCATCCATTACAGCGGCTAGGACCTCTTCGATTGACATCTTAGTCGTATCAAGAATTACTGCATCCGCCGCGGGCTTAAGAGGAGCAACAGGACGATTCATATCACGGTCGTCTCGTGCCTGAATATCCTCCAATATAGCTTGAAGACTAGCACCCAGTCCCTTGTTTATCAACTGGTTATAACGTCGTACAGCACGCTCTTCAGCACTGGCATCGAGATAGATTTTGAGTGGCGCTTCAGGAAAAACAACCGTACCCATATCACGACCATCTGCAATTAGCCCAGGCATTTCAGCAAATGCACGCTGACGCTCTAATAGAGCATCACGAACCGCTGGAATAGCTGCAACGATAGAAGCATCCTTTCCTACAGCTTCAGTGCGAATAGCATCAGTAACCTCTTCACCTTCCAGAACGATCTGAACGGTATCGTCATCACGAGGAATAAACTGCACATTTAAGTGTGCAGCTAAAACGACCAACGCTTCTTCATCATCAAGGTTTACACCATGATGATTAGCTGCAAGACCTAGTAGGCGATATAACGCTCCACTATCTAACAGCTCCCAACCTAATTCTTTCGCCAATAGCTGGCATATAGTTCCTTTACCCGATCCACTGGGACCATCAACGGTAATTACGGGGACCTGTCCGTTAGACATCATCCCTCCTCCTTTTCTACCTTTATTCCTGCAGTCTGTGCTAGTTCAACAAAGCCAGGGAAAGATGTAGCTACATTGGCACAGTCATTAATTGTGATCTCACCAGTAGCACGCAACGCAGCCACACAAAAAGACATAGCAATACGGTGATCATCATGGCTTTCTACAACGCCACCGCCGATCTCTCCGCCTTGGATGATCGCACCATCTGGCGTACCTTCAATATCCACACCAAGTGCTTTAAGGCCATCAACCATAGATTGAATTCGATCACTCTCTTTTACGCGAAGCTCTTCAGCGCCAGATACAATCGTTGTACCGTCGGCGCAAGCGGCTGCAATAAATAGCGCAGGGAACTCATCAATTGCCAGAGGAACTTGGTCTTCAGGAATATGGATACCTTTAAGCGGTGCATAACGAATACGGATATCAGCAACAGGTTCGCCACCGACTTCACGCTCATTAAGTAATTCAAGGTTCGCACCCATTAAACGCAGGATATTGATAATGCCAACACGGGTTGGGTTGATACCAACGTGCTCTAGAGTCAAATCAGAACCTGGAGCTATAGCCGCTGCTACCAAAAAGAATGTCGCGGAAGAGATATCAGCAGGCACATCTATGCGAGTTGCATGCAACTGACCACCCGATTTAACCGCTGCTTTAGAGCCATTTTGCTCTACAGGATAACCAAACCCCGTGAGCATACGCTCTGTATGATCACGTGTCGGTGCAGGCTCTGTTACAGAGGTCTCACCTTCAGCGTAAAGACCAGCCAATAGCAGACAAGACTTAACCTGAGCACTCGCCATAGGCATATCATAATGAATGCCTTTTAGTGCCTGACCACCCTTAATCTTCATTGGTGGACGACCGTTTTCAGCTGTTTCGATCTCTGCTCCCATCAAACGAAGTGGATCAGCTACACGACCCATTGGACGTTTAGTAAGAGAAGCATCACCAGTAAGCTCAGAATCAAATTGCTGTGCTGCCAATAAACCAGATAGCAAACGCATTGATGTACCGGAATTACCTACATATAGAGGCCCAGGAGGTGCACTTAAGCCATTAACACCTACGCCGTAGATAGTTACATTGCCATCATCAGGACCTTCAATAACCACACCCATATCACGGAATGCTTGCAAGGTCGCTAAGCTATCTTCACCTTCAAGGAAGCCTGTAACTTCCGTAACACCATCAGCTAGGGAACCCAGCATAATGGAGCGATGTGAAATAGATTTATCACCTGGAACTCGAATTTTACCACTTACGCTGCCGCCAGGCTGGGCACGAAAGGTTACTAATTGATTACTCATATCTTGTGAATATGCCGTACCAGAAAGGATTCTTGAAAAATGTTCTCGCGCAGCTCGCGCACGCGTGAAAGTGCCTAACATCGTCTCACTATCACCGCACTCAATCGCTGCTCTTAGCTTTGCTAATCCCGATGTATATCGATCTAACTGCGCTAGCAAAGCGTCTCTATTTGCTAAACAGATGTCGTGCCACATTGTCGGGTCACTACCGGCTATCCGAGTAAAATCACGGAAGCCTCCAGCTGCATAGCGGAAAATATCAGTATTATTACCTTGTTCCTGAGCCAGAGTATCCACTAAGGAAAACGCCAGCATGTGTGGGAGATGACTGGTTGCTGCCAACACTTCATCATGCTTTTCTACGTCCATAATCAGCACTTCTGCACCAGTGGACGCCCACATTTCAGTAAACACCTTAACAGCGTAAGATGAAGATTCTGCTAAAGGCGTTAGAATAATTTTGTGCTGTTCAAATAGATGTTCATCCGCTGCTGCTACACCGCTTTTCTCAGAACCAGCAATTGGGTGACCCGGTACAAAACCAGAAGGCACTTGATCAAAGACTCGCTTAGCCGCTTCGACCACATTAGCCTTAGTACTACCTACATCTGTAATCAATGTTTCTTCAGCGATAAATGGCGCAATATCCACCAGCACCTTTTCCATCGCTTTTACAGGCACTGCTAAAACAATAATATCCGCCTGACTTACAGCATCCGCTAGGCTATCAGCAGCTACATCGATCACTCCGCTACTTAAACCTAACTTTGTCTCTTCTGGGTCACGATCAAAACCAATAATCTGTCCGCAACAACGGTTTTGACGAAGTACTTTTGCTAAAGAACCGCCAATTAAACCTAACCCAATAATTAGTGTATTTTTGATTCCTTGACTCAACGTTTCTCTACCACTTGTTGTAATGCTTTTAGGCAACGTTCATTTTCATGTTGTAAACCAATGCTGATGCGCAGGTGATTTGGCATTCCATAATTCGCCACTGGCCTAACAATAACACCCTGCTCTAGCATTGATTGGTAGATAGGCGAGGCATCTTTAGCCAGATCTACTGCAATAAAATTTCCTACCGATGGGATAAATGCCAATCCCAACTTGGCCAAACCTGACTGATAAAAAGCCATGCCTGCAGTATTAACTTGTACAGCTTTATCTAGATGCTCTTGATCAGATATAGCTATTTCTGCAGCGGCAAGCGCCAGATTATTCACATTAAATGGCTGTCTTACTCGGCTTAACAGATTTGCTATATCGTTGTTTGAAACCGAGTAACCGACACGTAAACCAGCCAAGCCGTAAGCTTTAGAAAAGGTTCGAGTAACGATTAGATTCGAATACTGCTTCTGTAAACTCAAACTATCCGGAAAGTCTTCTGCTTCCACATACTCCGTGTAAGCTTCATCCAAAACTACTAAGACATTTTCTGGCACTTGGGCTAAAAACGTTTCTAACTGTCCTTGGGTTAAATATGTACCCGTCGGATTGTTAGGATTAGCGATAAAGATCATACGAGTATTTGGAGTTAATCGCTCCAACATCGCATCAAGATCGTGCCCCCAATCTTTGGCTGGAGCGACCACAGCTTTAGCACCAATTGCTTGAGTCACCAACGAATAAACGACAAAAGAATATTCAGAATAGATAACTTCATCATCTGAGGTTAGAAAAGCACGAGCGATCAGTTCCAACACATCATTAGAGCCATTACCTAATGTAATCTGTTCCGACTGGCAGTTTAAATAGTCAGCCAGAGCCAACTTCAATCGGTAACCACCACTATCAGGATAAAGATTGATGCCTGACAGTTTATCTTGGAGAGCTGTGACGACTTTTGGTGAGGCCCCTATTGGGCTCTCATTACTTGCCAGCTTCACCACATCAGTTAAGCCAAGCTCTCGCTCTAACTCTTCTGGTGGTTTGCCTGGCAAATAGGGGTGCAGATTTTGCACCCCTGGTGAAGCCAGTGAAAAGAAATCACAACTCATCGATATGCCTCTTAAAGCACCGCGCGTGGGTATGAACCTAAGATTTTCAGCTCAACACTTTCTTTGGCTAATTCAGCCAGCGCTTTAGCAACTAGCTTGTCTTCACTATGTCCTTCGAAATCGATATAGAACATAGATTGTTTCGCAGATGATCTGGTTTCTACACGTGTCAGACTAATTTGTGAACGATGGAAAGGTTCCAACAACTGATACAAAGCACCTGGAGCATTAGGCACAGAAACCAAAATGGATGTTTTATCATCACCGCTAGGGCCAACATCCTGATCACCGATGATCAAGAAACGCGTTGAGTTATCCGCCTGATCTTCGATATTGCTAACAGCAGCTTCAAGTTCATAAAGTTCTGCAGCCATGTCACCTGCAATGGCGGCATAACCTTGACCTTCTTGCTTAGCCAAACGTGCTGCTTCGGCGTTAGAGCTGACTGCAACCTTTTCAATATGTGGATAACGCGCATCTAACCAACTACGGCTTTGCGCTAGGGACTGCTCATGGGAATAGATCTTGAAGATCTCATCCAAGCTATCACCTTCGTTGACCAATAAATGTAGGTGAACTGGAACTTCCACTTCTCCACAAATTTTAAGATCGAACTGTTTAAACAGATCAAGCGTGCTACTAACAACACCTTCCGAAGAGTTCTCGATTGGGACAACACCGTAATGAGCACCACCAGACTGCACTTCGCGGAAGACATCTTTAGACGATTGCATCGGAAGATTATGAGCAGAGTGACCAAAATGCTTCATTGAAGCCTGTTGGGTAAATGTACCTTCTGGGCCAAGGAAAGCTACTCGCATTGGCTCTTCTAACGCCAAGCAAACAGACATTACTTCACGGAAAAGACGTGCAACTTCTTTATCAGGCAATGGACCTTCGTTACGCTCCATCACAGCGCGCAATACCTGAGCTTCACGCTCAGGGCGATAAAATACAGCCGCCGCTTCACCTTGATGTTTCTGTTTAACTTCAGCTACACGTTGAGCACATTTAGCACGCTGATTCAGAAGCTCATGAAGCTGACCATCTATAGAATCGATCTGGTCACGTAAAACACGTAACTCTTTTTCTTGTTCACTCATACTCTTCTCATTTTCCGCAAATGATTTTAAGCGTGTTGCTTTTCAAACTGCTGCATAAACGCGATCAACGCATCCACTGCTTCCTCTGGGACAGCATTGTAGATGCTCGCACGCATACCACCTACAGAGCGATGACCTTTAAGGTTCAATAAACCCGCTTCTTCTGCTTGTTCTAAGAACAGTTTATCCAAAGCATCATCAGCCAAAGTAAATGGCACGTTCATCCAAGAACGGTTAGCTGACGCCATTGGGTTAGCATAGAAGTCACTGGCATCAATCGCTGCATAGAGTTTTTCTTGTTTACGCTGATTAGCCGCTTGTATCGCAGCTACACCACCTTGGGCTTTTAGCCATTTAAAGACTAAACCAGCTAGATACCAACCATAGGTTGGCGGTGTATTACACATAGATTCAGCATCAGCATGTACTTTGTAATCAAACATTGTTGGTGTGCCGGCAACAACATCACCTAACAAATCTTCTCTTACAATCACAACCGTCAAACCTGCTGGGCCAATATTCTTTTGCGCGCCCGCATAGATCAAACCAAACTGGTTTACATCAATCTCGCGAGACAGGATTGTAGAGGATAGATCAGCAACTAGAGGAACATCTCCAGACTGAGGTACATAATCAAACTCCAAGCCACCAATCGTTTCATTTGGCGTGTAATGCAGATAAGCCGCCTCTGCATTTAGCTCCAACTCGCTTTGGCTTGGAACAGCAGTAAAACCGTTACCTTCGCTAGATGCAGCAATACGTACATCACAATAACGAGACGCTTCTTGGATCGCTTTTTTCGACCAGATACCGGTATTAATATAGTCAGCCGTAGTTTTACCGCGCAGCAAGTTCATTGGAATCATAGAAAACTGCGAGGTAGCCCCACCTTGAAGGAATAGAACCTTGTAGTCACTACCAATTCCCATCAGGTCACGTAAATCCTGCTCTGCTGCTTCAGCAACCGAGACAAACTCTTTACTGCGGTGACTCATTTCCATAATGGAAAGGCCTTTACCGTGCCAGTCTAGAAGTTCCTCTTGAGCCTGCAGCAATACTTCACTAGGTAAACCAGCAGGGCCTGCACTGAAATTGTACTTACGTGTCATAGACTTATCTTCACTCTACTTAAAGTCATATATAAAAAATGCGGCACATTCGCGCCGCACTTGAGGTAGAAATTATTCCTCTGCAGTGGTCGGGGTTTCCGCCTCTGCATCAGTCTCCACCTGCTCTTCTTCGTCTGGTTCTTCGATACGAGCAACGCTGACTAAGCGTTCTTCATCGCTAACGCGAATCAGAGTTACACCTTGCGTATTTCGTCCAAGTTCTGAGATCTCATCCCCGCGCGTACGCACCAAGGTACCCTGATCACTGATCAGCATGACATCATCACCATCGAAGACTTGAACAGCACCCGCTAGGGCACCATTTCGATCAGAGCATTGCTGAGCAATAACACCCTGACCACCACGACCTTTCACAGGGAAATCATCAACAGCGGTTTTCTTACCATAACCATTTTCAGAAGCGGTCAAAATCTTACCGCCCTCTTGAGGAATGATTAACGAGATAACCTTAACGCCGTCATCCATCTTAACGCCACGTACACCACGTGCTGTACGGCCCATTGGGCGTACATCTTCCTCACGGAAGCGCATAGATTTACCAGCACTTGTCATCAACATGACATCGTCTTCACCATTAGTGATTGCAGCACCGATTAGATGGTCATCATCTAACAAATCAAGAGCAATCAGACCGCTAGTACGCGGACGGGAGAAGTTAGTCAGTGCAGTCTTCTTAACCGTACCGGAAGCTGTCGCCATGAAGATAAACTTATCTTCTTCGTAGCTACCTACAGGCAAGATCGTGCTGATGCGCTCACCTTCATCCAAAGGCAAGATATTAACAATCGGACGACCACGTGCTGTGCGGCTCGCCACTGGAATTTCAAATACGCGTAACCAGTAAACTTTACCGCGGTCCGTGAAGCACAGAATCGTATCGTGGGTATTCGCAATCAGTAGATGCTCGATGAAATCTTCATCTTTAATCGCTGCTGCTGACTTACCTTTACCACCTCGACGCTGAGATTGGTAATCGGTCAACGGCTGAGTTTTCGCGTAGCCACCGTGAGATATAGTTACCACCATATCTTCTTCAGTGATCAGATCTGCAACTGTCAGATCTTTACGAGAAGCAGTAATTTCAGTACGGCGCTCATCACCATATTCTTCCAAAATCGCTTCAAGCTCTTCACGAATCACTTCCATTAAGCGTTCGTGTGAACCTAGAATTTTCAGAAGTTCAGCAATACGTTCTAACAGCTCTTTATATTCAGCAATCAGTTTTTCATGCTCAAGACCTGTTAGACGGTGCAAACGTAACTCTAGAATTGCTTGAGCCTGAACTGGAGAAAGATTGTACTTACCATCGCGTAAGCCATACTGTTCTTCCAGATCTTCAGGGCGACATGCATCTTCACCAGCACGCTCCAGCATCTGAATTACATCACCCGGCGCCCACGCTTCTGCGATCAAACGTTCTTTCGCTTCAGCTGGGGTTGGCGAAGTTTTAATCATTTCAATAACAGGATCTATGTTTGCAAGAGCAATCGCTAGACCTTCAAGAATATGACCACGTTCACGCGCCTTACGAAGCAAATAAACAGTACGACGAGTAACGACTTCGCGACGATGACGTATAAAGCATTCAAGCGCTGTTTTCAGATCAAGGATCTTTGGCTGACCATCAACCAAAGCGACCATATTGATACCAAAAACTGACTCCATCTGCGTCTGAGCAAACAGGTTGTTGATAACCACATCTGGCATTTCACCACGACGTAGTTCAATAACAATACGCATGCCGTCTTTGTCAGACTCATCACGAAGTTCGGTAATGCCTTCAATCTTCTTATCTTTAACAAGCTCAGCAATCTTTTCGATTAAGCGCGCTTTGTTAAGCTGATAAGGGATCTCAGTGATGATAAGTGAAGGCTTGCCGCTCTTTGCATCTTCTTCTACATGGTGCTTAGCACGCACATAGATACGACCACGACCAGTACGGTATGCCTGAAGGATTCCTGCACGGCCGTTAATAATACCGCCTGTTGGGAAATCAGGACCTGGAATAAACTCCATAAGGTCATCAACAGACAGGTCTGAATTTTCAATCAGCGCAATACAACCACGAACCACCTCAGACAGGTTATGCGGTGGAATATTCGTCGCCATACCAACCGCAATACCAGAAGAGCCATTTACCAATAGGTTTGGCACACGGTTAGGTAAAACCGCTGGAATTTTTTCTGTACCGTCATAGTTATCAACAAAATCGACGGTCTCTTTCTCAAGATCTGCCAACAGCTCATGGGCGATCTTATCCATGCGGATTTCGGTATAACGCATCGCAGCGGCGGAGTCACCGTCGATCGAACCAAAGTTACCCTGGCCATCTACCAGCGTATAACGCATGGAGAAATCCTGAGCCATTCGAACAATAGTGTCGTATACCGCACTATCACCATGCGGGTGGTATTTACCGATTACGTCACCTACCACACGGGCAGATTTTTTATATGCTTTGTTCCAGTCATTGCCCAATTCATTCATCGCAAACAACACGCGACGGTGAACTGGTTTAAGGCCATCGCGCGCATCTGGCAACGCACGGCCGACGATTACGCTCATTGCGTAATCAAGGTAAGACTGCTTCAGTTCATCTTCGATGTTAACTGGCAGGATTTCTCTGGCTAAATCACCCATTCCCTATCCTTGAATCACTCTCACAACGGAAGGTTTCCGCGGATATTTTTAACCGCGCGAGTATATCACATTTCCTACAAGGGAATCCTGAAAAAATAAGAGGTTATACAATTAAAGTTAGAGATGCGCGATCAACTGTTTTTCAATGCCTTAGCAATGGTAGAATGCCAACAAATACTTTAAAGCTAAAACATCATGACTCAGCCAGAAAACAGCACTCAAGCAAACGTTGATCCAGCAGAAATCGCAAAGTTTGAAGAACTTGCCAGCAAATGGTGGGATAAAAATAGCGAATTCAAACCACTCCACGACATCAACCCGTTACGCGTTGGTTATATAGATCGCATTGCGCATCTGGCCGAAAAGAAAGTATTAGACGTCGGTTGTGGTGGCGGAATTTTGTCCGAATCCATGGCTCAACGCGGTGCAACCGTAACAGGCATTGATATGGGCGCCGCTCCTCTAAAAGTTGCAAAACTACACGGTCTTGAAAGTGGCGTTAATGTCAGCTACAAACAGATCCCCGTTGAAGAGCTAGCAGCCGAGCAACCTGAATCCTTTGATGTTGTTACCTGCATGGAGATGCTGGAACATGTTCCCGATCCATCTTCAATCGTTCAAGCCTGTGCCAAACTTTGCAAACCGGGCGGCAAGGTCTTTTTCTCGACACTCAATCGCAATCCAAAGAGCTACCTTTTCGCGATCCTTGGCGCTGAGAAAGTACTGAAACTAGTTCCTGAAGGCACTCATGATTTCAAAAAGTTTATTCGCCCTTCTGAACTTGGCAACTGGATCCGTCAAAGCGGCCTAAAGAATATAGACATGTGCGGTATGACTTATAACCCACTGACGAAAACATACAGCCTTCATCCATCAGATGTCGATGTGAATTACATTATCGCTACGACTAAACCAGAGTAATCATGTCCGATAAACCAGCTTCAGTTTTATTCGATTTAGATGGCACACTAATAGACACCGCACCGGACTTTCACTGGGTTGTTAACACCCTCCTAAAAGAAGAAGGTCGTGATGAAATAAACTACGAATATCTTCGCGGTTATGTCTCTCATGGGGCCAGAGCTATGGTTGGGGCTGCTTTCAATCTAAAAGAAGGTGAAGCCGACTTTGACCGATTACACCAGCGAATGCTTAGCATTTATCTTGAACATCTTGATGTAGATAGCCAACTCTTTTTTGGTATGGCCGAATTTCTAACTTGGCTTGAAGAGCACAACATACCTTGGGGTGTTGTCACCAACAAACCAGAGCTCTACACCACACCAGTAATGCAAGGGCTACAACTGAGCGATTCAGCAAAAAGCGTCATTTGCCCAGACCACGTTAAAGACAAGAAACCAAACCCAGAAGCACTTTTCTTAGCCTGCAAAGAAATCGATTGCGACCCTGAAAGCAGCATCTACATTGGCGACCATATTAGGGATATCGAAGCAGGCAATCGCGCCGGCATGCTAACCATCGCAGCCGAGTACGGTTACATCGATCAAGGCGACGATCCTAAAAATTGGCAAGCCGATCACCAGATATCCAGTGCAACTGAGCTCAAGCCACTGCTACAATCTCTATACACTGCTTTACGTTAATGATTAGGAACAGATCACTATGTTTGAATACCAAGCCCCTGCAGACTTATTAAAGGATAAAGTTATTCTGGTGACTGGCGCTGGCTCAGGCATAGGCCGTACCGCAGCAATAACCTTTGCCGCTCACGGCGCAACCGTCATTCTTCTTGGCCGCACACTAGAAAAACTTGAAAATGTTTATGACGAGATTGAAGCCGCAGGTTATCCACAACCTGCACTAGTCCCTCTCAATCTAGAAAGTGCACAAGAACATGATTACATTGAGCTAACCAACACGCTCGATCAAGAATTCGGCCGAATCGATGGCATTCTTCACAATGCCAGCATCTTGGGTGTGCGGACACCGATTGAAAGCTACGACCCAGTAATTTGGCAGCAGGTGATGCAAGTAAATCTAAATGCACCATTCATGCTAACCCAAACCCTCATGCCACTTTTACAACAGTCAGATGATGCATCGGTTGTTTTCACATCATCAAGCGTAGGACGTCAAAGCAAGGCATACTGGGGTGCTTATGCAGCATCTAAATTTGCGACCGAAGGCTTGATGCAGACACTAGCAGATGAGACCAGCGGCATTTGCAATATTCGCGCTAACTGCATCAACCCAGGTGCAACCAGAACACAAATGCGCTCCGATGCCTACCCAGCTGAGAACCCGCAATCAGTGACCGCACCGGAAGACATTATGCCGGCCTATCTTTATCTAATGGGCAAAGACAGCGCAACTGTCAACGGCCAATCGCTAGACGCTCAATAATTTAGTAGAAATAAAAGACAATAAAAAAGCAGCTTTAAGCTGCTTTTTTATTGTCTAAATTTACTTCGTAACTAGCTTCCTTCTTGACGACGCGCCTTCTGCTTCTTGTAACGACGCTCGTATTTTTGCTTTTCATCAGCCGTCATTCTTGCGCCACGCTTCGGCTTAAGCTCAAGCATTTTAGACAGAGAATTCACTTCTTTACCGGTCATCTCTTTCCATGTGCCCGACTTAACATCGCTAGGCAAGAAAATAGGCCCAAAGCGAACACGTTTTAGACGGTTAACTTGAATCTCTTGCGACTCCCACAAACGACGAACCTCTCGATTACGCCCTTCCATCACTACACAGTGGAACCACTTATTGGCACCTTCACCATCAAAGAACTGCACATCGGTGAAACGGGCCATGCCATCTTCTAACAGAACACCTTCTTTTAGGCGGGACAAAATGCCGTCATCAACATTACCCAAAACACGAACTGCATATTCACGATCAATTTGAGCAGACGGGTGCATCAATGCATTTGCCAGTTCACCATCGGTAGTAAACAACAACAAACCAGATGTATTAATGTCGAGTCGACCAATCGCAATCCAACGCCCCTCTTTTAAAGGCGGCAGATGCCTAAAGACTGTTGGCCTACCTTCTGGGTCATGACGTGTACAGATTTCACCCACGGGCTTATTATAAATAAGCACTCTACGCTCAGCCTGCTTATCAAATATCAACTGTACAGGATGACCATCAACTTCAGCCGTATCACCTTCAGAGATTCGATCTCCTAAGGTAGCAATTGAACCATTTACTGAAACTCGACCTTCTTTAATCCAACGCTCCATCTCACGACGTGAGCCTATTCCGGAGCGCGCCAATACTTTATGTAACTTTTCGTCAGTCATTCGACGCACCTACAAATATGCTAATTAAGACAACAGGTATTAATCAAAGTTAATACCTTTAAACAAAAAAGCCCTTCCATAAAAGAAAGGGCTTCTATAAAACCGTACTCTTATTTTAAATGAGACAGTCTTCTTTAGTAAATCCTTTATCGAAATAAGCCTGAAAAGCTAACGGGGTACGGCCACGACCAGACCACTCGTGAACTTCACCGCTGTCATCTTCTATACGGTATTTAGGCTGCACCTTTTTCTTAGGCGTACTTGCAGCTTCACCAATTAGCCCCATTAGATCATTTAGATCCACACCTGCGTCCTGCATACTTTGGCGAATAGCTTCAATTTTTGCTGCTTTTTCCTGCTCAGCTGCCTCTAGCGCTTCTTCTTCAGCACGCTTATCTTCAGCAATAACAGTTAAATCAGAAATCACTTTTTCTAGTTCAGAAACAGATAATTCCTGGCATTGTTTGCGCAATGAATTTTTGCGCAGTAGAACTTTAAGAAAATCAGACATTTCAAAACCACCAAAATAAAAGTAAGTAAGCAATTATCTTTATAGTCGATAAATAATCAAGGAAAAATATTTTTCAAAAAGAAATAAAAAATAAACTAACCAAAGTCACTTATATCGCCTGCACCTTGTCTAATTATTTCAGGCACATCTTCAACTAAGTTAATTACACTTGTTGCTTCCATACCACAGTAGCCACCATCAATTACAAGATCGACCTGATGCTGCAATAATTCACGCATTTCATAGGGATCCATTAGCGGCATATCTTCGCCCGGCATTATTAGCGACGTGCTCATTATTGGCTCACCCAACGCTTCCGTTAGCGCTAGGGCAATTGCATTATCTGGAATTCTAATCCCTATCGTTCTTCTTTTTGGATGCAATAAACGCCTAGGCACCTCTGATGTAGCCTTTAAAATAAAGGTAAAAGCCCCTGGGGTGTGGGATTTTAATAATCGATAACAAGTATTATCCACTTTTGCATAAGTACTTATTTCGCTTAAATCTCGACACACTAATGTAAAATTATGCTTATCACTTAATTGTCGAATTCGCTTAATTCGCTCCAAAGCGGTCTTATCACCAAGATGACAACCCAATGCATAGGCGCAGTCCGTAGGATAGATAACCACGCCACCTTTATTAATTATTTCGACCGCTTGTGAAATCAAACGCGCTTGCGGATTATCGGGATGTATTTGAAAAAACTGGCTCACTATCACACGCCTTACATAAAGTTATTCTTATACAATCTATTATTTAATAAATAATCAAAAGCGACAAACTTTTAGTTCAATAATTTCTCTAGAACATGCTGCCCTTCAACCTTTATCGGAGGGTACTTTCCTAGGTTAGTCCACCCTTGTGAAGGCGCATGAAAATCACTACCTGCCGAAAGTAGTAAATTATTTTCTTTTGCTATTCTCAACAGATGATAATGATGATCTGGTGTAACTCCTGGATAAGAAACCTCAATTGCCTCTCCACCACATTCAACAAAGTCAGCAATAACTAAACGTAGCTTCGTAAAAGTCATCTTATACTTAGTGGGATGCGCTAAAACCGCAATACCACCCGCAGCTTTGATCACCCCCACTGTTTCAGAAAGTTCAGGCCATGCCATTTTGACATCACCTTTTTTTCCAATGCCTAAATATTTTTTAAAAGCTTGCTGCTCATTAGCAACCGCTCCTTGCTCACGTAAAGCTCGTGCAAAATGGGGTCGCCCAATACTCCCCTGACCAGCCAATTGCTTTGCCTGCTCAAAAACATCAGGTAAGCCCATAGAAACCAGTTGCTGACTAATTTTCTTTGACCGTTCTATTCGAAGATTAGATAAATTAGCAAGATAGGATTTTAAACTGTCGGATTCTAAATCCACCCCTAGCCCTACAATATGAATAACTCGGCCATTCCAAAGGCAGGTTAGTTCAGTTCCTGTAATAATCTTAATTTCTGCAGGGTTTTCAGCCTGTAAAACTTTAACCCCAGCTACCGTGTCATGGTCTGTTAAAGCTAGGACATCAATATTATTGTTTTTTGCCAACTCTAGTAATTCTATAGGGGACAAGGCACCGTCTGACGCAGTAGAATGACAATGTAAATCGTAGTGTGGTAATTCCATATTTTTCACTCTATCTATAAAGAGCTATAACGTTCTTTGTATTTTACCTTAAACGGACTGATTTCAACGACTATGAAGCTGTTACTCGATTTTTTACCTATTATTATCTTTTTCATCGTCTATAAGGCAACAAACGACATCATTTTAGCCACCGCAATCCTAATACCAGCTACGCTGCTCCAAATGCTGTACACATGGATTAAAACGCACACAATCGAAAAGATGCAGCTAGTCACACTAGTTTTAGTTGTTCTTTTAGGTGGAGCAACGGTTGCCTTTCAAGATAAAACCTTTATCCAGTGGAAACCAACTGTTGTTAACTGGTTATTTGGCCTAGCTTTTTTGGGCAGCCAGTTCATCGGTCAAAAAACTATTGTTGAGCGCCTTATGGGTAGCAATATATCCCTCCCGGCGTTCGCTTGGAAAAACCTTAATATTGCTTGGGTTATATTCTTCGTACTGATGGGCATTATTAACCTATTTGTCGCCTACAGTTTTAGCGAAGAAATTTGGGTTAACTTTAAATTATTCGGCATGCTTGGTCTCACCCTTGTCTTTATTATTGCTCAAGGTTTCTACCTATCACGCCACATTGAAAATACAGAAAATAACGATCAGTAGCAGGAGACCTTATGTTTTACGCTATTATTTCCGAAGATGTTGAGAATAGCCTAGAAAAAAGACTGGCAGCCCGCCCAGACCATCTAGCGAGACTGAATCAACTTAACGAAGAAGGCCGCTTACTTATAGCCGGTCCTCATCCTGCCATTGATAGTGAAGACCCAGGCGAAGCTGGTTTTAGCGGCAGTCTAGTTATTGCAGAGTTCAATTCACTGCAAGAAGCGCAAGCTTGGGCAGATAAAGACCCATATATAGAAGCAGGGGTATATGCCAAAGTGGTAGTAAAACCCTATAAAAAAGTATTACCATAACAACAGAATATAGAGAAAATCTGCAACTAAAGTGCACAGTTTGCATTCAGAAATAGATAGCTATCTATATTAGCCAGGCTAAAAATAGCGGCTTTTATCCGACAATAGTCAAAAGATAGTACAAAATATTGGAATGTTTATACTATGTTCAGCTTAGAAGAGTTGTAATAAGCAGATTATTTCTTACAATTCTAAGATACAGAACCCCAATCGTATTTTAAGGACAGCAAAATGAAAAAATTCGCAATTGCTTCAGGCCTAGTGATGGCTATGGGCCTAGCTACTGGTGCACAAGCACACCCAGACAATGCAGGTTACTGGGACGAAACTCCGAACGCTACAGTTTGGAAAACTGGCTCAGGTGGCTGCTGGCGTCACGGCTTCTGGGAAGAAGCTAATGCTATCGAAGGTTGTGAAGGCTACAAAGCACCAGCTGCTCCTGCTCCAGAACCAGCTCCAGCACCAGCTCCAATGGCTACTGTTGAGAAGCACATCGTATACTTCGACTTCGACAGCTCTAACGCTGGCGATGTAAGCGACATTTCTAGCTACATCAACTCTCTTAAGTCTGTAACTAGCGTAAACCTAGTTGGTCACGCTGACCGTATCGGTGCGAGCGCATACAACGACGCTCTATCTATGAAGCGTGTAAATGCAGTTTCTGAAGCTCTACAAGCTGGCGGCGTAAACGGCTCTGTAATCAGCACTGGTTACATGGGTGAAAACGCTCCTGCTAAATCTTGCGATGGCCAGCGCGGCGCTAACCTAATCGACTGCCTACGTGCTAACCGTCGTGTAGAAGTTGAGATTTCTGGTACTAAGTAATTCCTTACTACCTTTATAAAAAGGCGCTCACTGAGCGCCTTTTTTTTCATCATTTTTTTGCCTTCCCCTTAAAATAACGAGCAATAAAAAAGGCAGCCTTGGCTGCCTTTTTATACCGTAAAGGAATTAACCTACCCAAACTCGCGCATTGCGGAACATGCGCATCCACGCACCATCCTCAGACCATTCATCTGGCGCCCAGCTGTTAGTTACAGTGCGGAAAACACGCTCAGGGTGCGGCATCATAATAGTCACACGACCATCAGTAGTTGTAACACCTGTAATACCTTCTGGTGACCCATTCGGGTTAGCAGGGTAAACCTCTGTAGGCTGACCATAGTTATCCACGTAACGTAGAGCCACTGTATCAGATGACTTAAGTCCCGCAAGGTGCGCTTCATCTTTGAATTCTGCACGACCTTCGCCGTGTGCTACTGCGATTGGCATACGAGAACCCGCCATACCCTGCAAGAACACAGACTTAGAATCTTGAACTTCTACCATAGCAACACGCGCTTCAAACTGCTCTGAAACGTTACGTACGAAGTGCGGCCACAAGTCAGAACCAGGAATCAATTCATGCAAGTTAGACAGCATCTGACAACCGTTACAGATACCTAATGCAAACGTGTCTTCACGGTTAAAGAACTGCTGGAATTGATCACGTGCACGTGCGTTAAATAGGATCGATTTAGCCCAACCTTCACCTGCACCCAACACATCACCATACGAGAAGCCACCACAAGCAACCAGGCCTTTAAACTGATCAAGCTCAACGCGACCAGAAAGGATATCACTCATGTGGACATCAACAGCTGCAAAACCAGCACGATCAAACGCCGCGCCCATTTCAATCTGACCGTTTACACCCTGCTCACGAACGATAGCCATCTGAGGACGTGTACCCGTCTGAATAAATGGCGCAGCAACATCTTCATTCTGATCAAACGTAAGCTCAGTATTCAGACCCGGATCTTGTTTATCAAGAATACGATCAAACTCTTGTTGTGCACATTCAGAGTTATCACGCAAAGACTGAATCTGGTAAGAAGTCTCTGCCCACCAGCGCTGTAGCTGTACGCGTGACTCAGAATAGATCTCTTCCTCATTGAAGTGGAAGCGAATCTCATCATCCAAGTTAGTAGAACCTAGAACCTGAGCAATATCGCCAAGACCTGCGGCATTTAGCTCAGTCAGAACCGTTTCTAAGCTATCACGCTTAACCTGAATAACGGCACCTAGCTCTTCAGCAAACAACGCTGCGGCCAACTCACTCTCTTCGCCAGCAAGCATATCTAGATTCAGATCAACACCTGTTTTACCAGCAAATGCCATTTCAGCAATCGTTGCAAATAGACCGCCATCAGCACGGTCATGGTATGCAAGGATTTGACCTTGCTCGTTCAGTTCTTGAATCGCTGCAAAGAACGCTACAAGTTGCTCTGGCTGATCAACATCAGGAACATCTTGACCTACTTCGTTATAAACCTGAGCTAATGCAGAAAGGCCAATACGGTTTTTACCATTACCTAGATCCAAAAGAATCAGGTCAGTTTCACCTTGATCAGTACGTAGCTGAGGCGTCAATGTTTTACGGGCATCTGTTACAGGGGCAAAGCCTGTAATAATCAAAGACATCGGCGCAGTTACAGATTTTTGTTCGCCTTCATCTTCCCACACGGTACGCATAGACATGGAGTCTTTGCCTACAGGGATAGTGATACCCAGCTGCGGACACAACTCCATACCTACAGCTTTTACAGTGTCATACAGTTTTTCATCTTCACCTGGGTGGCCAGCAGCACACATCCAGTTTGCAGACAGCTTAATATCTTTAATGTCGCCGATGCGAGCTGACGCAATGTTAGTAACAGTCTCACCTATCGCCATACGACCAGACGCAGGAGAGTCAACCAATGCAAGCGGTGTACGCTCACCCATGGCCATTGCTTCACCAGTATATGTATCGTAAGCAGCAGTCGTTACCGCACAGTTAGCCACAGGAACCTGCCATGGACCAACCATTTGATCACGCGCTACTTGACCAGTAATCGAACGGTCACCGATAGTGATCAAGAAAGACTTAGAAGCTACCGCAGGCAGTTTCATTACGCGTTCAGCCGCATCTTTAAGATCGATCGAGCTTGTATCGAAAGACGGTACTTCGTATGCTTTGCGCTCTACAGAACGATGCATTTTTGGCGGCTTGCCAAACAACACGCTCATTGGTAGATCAACTGGCTTATTCTCGAAGTGAGTATCACCAAGCGTTAAGTGCATCTCTTCGATCGCTTCACCTACAACCGCATAAGGGCAACGCTCACGCTCACAAATCGCTTCGAAGCGAGCCATATCCGCTGGAGCCACCGCCATAACATAACGCTCTTGCGCTTCGTTACACCAGATAGCCAACGGCGACATGCCTGGCTCATCATTGTTCACATTACGCAGTTCGAAATTAGCACCACGATTACCATCACCTACCAATTCAGGGAAGGCATTGGATAGACCACCTGCACCTACGTCATGAATAAATGCGATTGGGTTTTCATCACCCAACTGCCAGCACTGGTCGATAACTTCTTGGCAACGACGCTCTAGCTCAGGGTTATCACGCTGTACAGAGGCAAAATCAAGATCAGCAGTAGAAGAACCCGATGTCATAGAAGATGCAGCACCACCACCTAGACCAATCTGCATTGCAGGGCCACCGAGGCAGATCAGCTTAGCACCTACTGGGATTTCACCCTTTTCAACGTGCTCATCACGAATGTTACCTAAACCACCCGCAATCATGATTGGCTTGTGGTAACCACGAACTTCTTCACCCGCAGCGCCGTTTACTTTCTGTTCGAAAGTACGGAAGTAACCTGTTAGCGCGGGACGACCAAATTCGTTGTTAAATGCAGCACCACCAATAGGGCCTTCGATCATGATATCCAGAGGTGTCACAATACGCTCTGGCTTACCGTATTTAGATTCCCATGGCTGCTCAAAGCCAGGAATATTTAGATCAGACACAGTAAAACCTGTAAGACCAGCTTTTGGCTTAGAACCTTTACCGGTCGCACCTTCATCACGAATTTCACCACCTGAACCTGTTGCAGCACCCGAGTGTGGTGCAATTGCAGTTGGGTGGTTGTGAGTTTCAACTTTCATCAGGATCTGAATATCTTCCTGATTGTAGCTGTACTCTTTGCTATCCGGTTTTGGGAAGAATCGACCCGCTTTAGAACCAACCATTACCGCAGCGTTATCTTTATACGCCGACAGTACGTTCTCACCGCCCATTTCATTGGTGTTACGAATCATGGCAAACAGCGATTTCTCCTGCGCTTCGCCATCGATATCCCATGAAGCGTTAAAGATCTTGTGACGGCAGTGCTCAGAGTTCGCCTGAGCAAACATCATCAATTCAACATCTGTCGGATTACGGTCTAGCTCGATAAAGCTTTCAACTAGGTAATCAATCTCATCTTCAGCCAACGCTAGGCCAAGGTCGGTATTCGCTGCAACTAACGCTTCACGGCCACCACCCAAAATATCTACAGTCGTCAGTGGCTTCGGCTCTTCTTCTAAGAAAAGCGAAGACGCGTCATCTATACTTGGCAATACAGCTTCAACCATGCGATCGAACAATACAGCCTGTACAGCTTCTACTTCAGCATCAGTAAGATCTTTAGATGCTTGAACGTAGTATGCGATACCGCGCTCCAGACGCTTGATCGCTGATAAGCCACAGTTGTGAGCGATATCAGTTGCCTTCGACGACCAAGGCGATATAGTGCCCGGGCGAGGAACAACTAAAAACAGCTGACCCGCTGGCTCCTGAGCCTCAGCTTTTGGTCCGTAACGTAAAATACGTTCCAATACTTTTTGCTCATCGTCCGATAAAGCTTGTGACAAATCGGAAAAATGCATAAATTCAGCATATAGACCTGTTACAGCAGGAACTGAAGACTGAATAACGGTAAGTAACTTTTCATGACGAAAAGCAGAAAGAGCAGGTGCTCCGCGCAGTGCCAGCATCTCTAATAGAGCCTCTTGATAGCTGCAAATATAAAGCAGTGGTTACAGGAGAAATATAAGTAGTGAATTTTACCGAAACAGCCAGTTGGATACCAGAAAAGCAGTACGATGTTTGATATTAGTCGCAAAAAAGATGCAGCATATGCTCTGGTTATTTTTCTTTTGCTCTGTATTCCGGGCTTATTAAGCTGGAATAGCAAAACCCAGCTAGGCGCGATCATAGAATCTGGCGCGATAAAACTCGTTACACGCAACTCACCGAACACTTATTTTATTGAAAAAGGCAAGCCAGCAGGTTTTGAATACGATTTAGCCAAAGCTTATGCCGACCATCTTGGCGTAGAACTCGAATTGGTTCTTCCTGATGATTTCAGTTCTATTTTCACGACGATGAGCGCACGTGATGGTCATATCGCGGGCTCCATGCTTACGATCACCGAAGAACGCCAGGAAAAGTTTGAGTTCACCCAACCCTATCTCAAAACCACGACTACGCTGATATACCGTCAAACCAAAGGCAAGAAAGCACCCAAAGACATTTCCGATCTACTTAAACCCGGTAAAAAACTAGTCGTCCTAGCCAACAGCAGCCATGCCGAACTCTTACAAGACCTTAAAGCTCAATATCCAGAATTAACTTGGGACGAAACCAGTACTTTTTCTTCTACTGAATTGATGGAACAAGTGCAAAACAAAGAAATAGACTACACAGTCGTTGATGCCGTTACTTTCGACAGCCAAAAAACCTTTTTCCCAGGCCTTAAAAAAGGCTTTGATCTCGACGAGCCACAACCTCTAGCCTGGATGCTCTCCCCTCATCACGACCAAACTTTGCGCGATTCCATTAATCGCTTTCTTGCCCTTGAAAGTACCCAAACTCTGATCGAATCACTAAAAGAAAAATATTTTAATCGCAGTAATCCACTTAATTTCTACGACACCACGACCTTCAAGAAGGATATGCAAACACGCTTTCCGAAGATCGAACAGTATTTCCTTATGGCCGAGCAGGAAACCGGAATAGACTGGCAATTATTAGCGTCCATTGCCTACCAAGAATCTCACTGGGATCCAAAAGCAGTCTCCCCTACAGGTGTCAAAGGAATAATGATGCTAACCAATGCTGCAGCTAAAGAGGTTAATGTCACCGACCGGACAGACCCCATGCAAAGTATTATCGGCGGTGCTCATTACCTTGTAATCGTAAAGAAGAAAATTCCAGATCGCATTCCTGATCCTGACCACTTGTGGTTTGCACTCGCTGGTTACAACGTAGGTTACGGTCACTTAGAAGATGCGCGTGTATTGACCTCAAGAGCCGGGCTAAACCCCGATAAGTGGGATGATGTAAAAAAACACCTTCCCCTATTAACTCAAGAAAGACATTACAGCACTGTCCGTTACGGTTATGCACGCGGGTACGAACCTGTGCACTATGTCAGTAATATTCGAAAATATATGAAGCTACTTAGCTGGGAGATGCAGGTTCTCCAAACTAAGCGCCAGGACGAAGAAGCGGACCTAAATCCAGACCATGAAAGCTGGGATAAAGGACAAGTAGTCGAGGATCTTCTACCCGCCCTTTAGTAGGTTTTGCTTTTTAGCTAATTTTTCGGCCTTGATTTCGGCACGACGACGCTTGAAGAACGCGCTAATTTTTTCGCTACAACGCTCAGCTAATACACCAGCCTCGACCTCAACCTGATAATTCATCCAAGTTTGATCAAGCAACTGTCCATTACTCTGAACAGCCCCAGCTTTAGCTTCAACCGCCCCAAAAATAACACGTCGAATACGAGAATGAACAATAGCTCCGGTGCACATAGTGCAAGGCTCGATTGTTACATAGAGATCAGCACCGACCAGCCTGTAGTTACCGACATTAGCCGCCGCATCCCTCAACGCAAGTATTTCAGCGTGTGCAGTTGGGTCGTGACCACTAATCGGCTGATTCCAGCCCCTACCAATAACCTCACCATCTAGAACCACGATAGCACCGACCGGCACTTCGTTAATTTCTTCAGCTCGATCCGCCAGTAGTAAAGCCTCTTCCATCCAGCGTTCATCTATCTCTCGCTGATCCATTCACCTTTCCCCAAACACTAAAAAGCCTGCACAAGAGCAGGCTTTTTATCATAACAATTCAGCTTAAAGAATACTTATTCCCACTCAATTGTCGCAGGTGGCTTAGAGCTTACATCATAAGTCACACGAGATACTTTAGGGATCTCATTGATGATACGGCTAGATACAGTTTCTAGAAGCTCGTAAGGTAGATGAGCCCAACGCGCTGTCATAAAGTCGATAGTCTCTACCGCACGAATAGCAATAACGTATTCGTAACGACGACCATCACCTACAACACCTACAGATTTAACTGGTAGGAACACCGCAAATGCCTGACTTGTCTTGTGGTACCAATCAGCTTTATGCAGCTCTTCAATGAAGATCGCATCCGCTTCACGCAAGATATCAGCATATTCTTTCTTAACTTCACCAAGGATACGCACACCCAAACCCGGTCCAGGGAACGGGTGACGGTAAACCATATCGTATGGAAGACCCAGTTCAAGACCCAGCTTACGCACTTCATCCTTAAACAACTCACGTAGCGGCTCAACTAGCTCAAACTGCATATCTTCAGGCAGACCACCCACATTGTGGTGAGACTTAATCACATGCGCCTTACCCGTCTTCGCAGCAGCAGACTCAATTACGTCTGGGTAGATCGTACCCTGCGCTAGGAAGTTAACGTCAGTTAGCTTAGTCGCTTCATCATCAAATACTTCAATAAAAGTATTACCGATAATCTTACGCTTCTTCTCAGGGTCGTTTTCACCTTCCAAACGACCTAGGAATAAATCTTCCGCATCAGAACGAATGACTTTTACGCCCATGTTCTTAGCGAACATATCCATTACTTGATCGCCTTCCTGCTTACGCAGAAGACCGTTATCAACAAACACACAGGTCAGCTGATCGCCAATAGCCTTATGAAGCAATGCCGCTACAACAGAAGAATCAACACCACCGGATAGACCTAGAAGAACTTTCTGATCACCTACCTGCTCGCGTACTTTTTCGATCTGGTCTGCAATGATGTTTGCAGAGTTCCATAGCGCTTCAGTACCACAAATCTCAACAACAAAACGCTCAAGGATACGACCACCCTGTTTAGTGTGTGTCACCTCAGGGTGGAACTGAACACCAAAGAACTGCTTTTCAGGATTGCACATTGCTGCAATCGGAGCAGATTCAGTCGATGCAATTACTGCAAAGCCTTCTGGCAGCGTAGTAACTTTATCGCCATGGCTCATCCATACATCTAGAGAGAGAGCACCGTTGTTTGCAACGTGATCTTCAATACCTTCAAGTAGACGGCTTGGGCTGCTTTCTAAACGAACCTGGGCATAACCAAATTCACGCTTATCGGATGTAGAAACTTCACCGCCCATCTGAGCAGCCATAGTCTGCATGCCGTAGCAGATACCCAACACAGGCACATCTAGGTTAAATACAACCTCTGGTGCACGAGGTGAATCACCTTCAGTAACAGACTCTGGGCCACCAGCAAGGATAATACCTTTAGGCGCAAACTCACGGATATCGTCTTCAGACATATCCCAAGCGTGAATTTCACAGTAAACACCGATTTCACGTACACGACGTGCAATTAACTGCGTGTACTGAGAACCAAAATCTAGAATCAGAATTCGTTGAGCGTGAATATCTTTGGTCATAACTTTCAATCTCTTCACTTTGCGACATTAGCGTCGCCGCAAAAAAAAAAGGGGGCGGATTCTATCCACCCCTCTTTTCAGAGTTTATTTACTTAGCTTACGCGGTAGTTTGGCGCTTCTTTAGTGATGCTCACATCGTGAACATGACTTTCGCTCATACCCGCGTTAGTGATACGTACAAACTGTGGAACTGTACGCATAGTTTGAATATCGCCACTACCGGTGTAGCCCATCGCTGCACGCAAGCCACCTACTAACTGGTGAACTACGCCGCCCATTGGACCTTTACAAGGTACACGACCCTCAATACCTTCTGGCACCAACTTCTCAACGCCTTTAGAAGCATCTTGGAAGTAACGGTCAGAAGAACCTGAAGATTGACCCATAGCACCTAGAGAACCCATGCCACGGTAAGACTTGAATGCTCGACCTTGGAATAGTTCAACTTCACCTGGCGCTTCATCAGTACCCGCTAGCATAGAACCAACCATGATCGCAGATGCACCCGCAACAATGGCTTTAGCTAGGTCACCAGAGAAACGTACACCACCATCAGCGATGACAGGAACACCACGTTCAGCCATAGCAGTAGCAACATTAGCTACAGCACTGATCTGAGGCACGCCAACACCTGCAACGATACGTGTAGTACAGATAGAACCAGGGCCGATACCAACTTTAACACCATCAGCACCTGCATCAGCTAGCGCGATTGCCGCTTCAGCAGTAGCAATGTTACCGCCAATCACTTGGACCTGTGGGTAAGTCTGTTTAACCCAAGCAACGCGATCAATAACACCTTTAGAGTGGCCGTGTGCAGTATCAACAATAACTACGTCAACGCCAGCTTCTACAAGTGCGGTTACACGATCAGGTGTTTCAGGGCCAGTACCTACTGCAGCACCAACGATCAAACGACCTTTAGCATCTTTAGCAGCATTAGGATGAGACTGAGCCTTATTCATATCCTTAACTGTCATCATGCCTTGTAGTTTGAAGGCATCATCAACAACTAGGATTTTTTCAATACGGTGCTTACGAAGCAGATTGCGAACTTCATCAGGGTCCACACCCTCTTTCACTGTTACCAAACGCTCTTTTGGCGTCATGATAGAAGCAACAGTCGCATCCAGCTTACGTTCAAAACGGAAATCACGGTCAGTCACAATACCAACCAGATCGTCGCCATCAACTACAGGGAAGCCGGAGAAACCAACTTCAATAGACAGCTGACGTAGTTCACCTACAGTCATAGTAGAGCTGCAAGTTACAGGGTCACTTACAACACCTGCTTCATATTTTTTAACGCGACGAACTTCAGCAGCTTGCTGCTCAATTGTCAGGTTCTTATGGATGATCCCGATACCGCCTTCCTGCGCCATAGCTATAGCCAGACCGGATTCAGTCACGGTATCCATAGCAGCAGAGACCAAAGGAATATTCAGCTGAATACCTTTAGTCAGTTGAGTTTTCAGTGAAACGTCCTTTGGCAGTACTTCAGAGTAGCCCGGAACCAGCAACACATCGTCAAAAGTGAGTGCTTCCTCAGCAATTCGCAACATTCTTTGCCAGCCTGTGTAGTAAGTAAAATTTAAACGGGAAATTATACAGAAATTAGCCTTTTGTCTCAATCTAAAACTTGTAAATTACAGGGTAATTACGGCCTAGTTTTCATTTTTTTTGCTTTCGGATGCAGTAACTCGATTAGATCGTTTAATATGAGGGCCATGCAGAACTCAAATAGCTTTAAATCTGGCACTCAATCCCATGCGCTCAGTGTCTCCGAACTAAATAGACAAGCACGCACTTTGCTTGAGCGATCATTTCTTACCATTCAAGTAGAAGGCGAGATCTCTAACTTTGTTCGCCCTAGTTCTGGCCATTGGTATTTCACTCTTAAAGATGACAAAGCCCAAGTACGCTGCGCCATGTTTAAGAACCGCAACCAAGTGTTAAGCAAGCAACCCAAACAAGGGGACAAAGTTATTGTCCGTGCTAAAGTTAGCTTGTATGAAGGCCGCGGCGACTATCAATTAATCTGCGACTTTCTAGAACCCGCTGGCAGCGGCCAACTTCAAGTTGCTTTTGAAGAGTTGAAGAACAAACTCTTGAAAGAGGGTTTATTTGACAGCAAACAAAAACAAGCGCTTCCGGAACACCCCAATCATATTGGCATCGTTACCTCACCTACAGGTGCGGCAGTACACGATATTTTAACGGTACTAAAAAGACGCTTCCCTGGCCTGCCCGTCACTATTTATCCGACAGCCGTACAAGGCGAAGATGCCCCGCAACAAATCTGCAAAGCGATAATTTTGGCTGAAGCGCACCAAGTTTGTGACGTTCTCGTCGTGGGGCGCGGCGGAGGCTCACTTGAAGATCTGCAAGCTTTCAACAACGAACAAGTTGCTCGCACCTTATTTGACTGTGAAATACCCACTATCAGCGCAGTAGGACATGAAGTTGATGTGGTCATTACAGACTTTGTAGCCGATATCCGCGCAGCTACCCCCTCCGCTGCTGCAGAATTAGTCAGCCCAGACCAACAAGAGCTACAACTACGCTTAAATCAGCTCAGCCTTCGACTTAAGCGCCAACAGAAGCAACAGCTTTTTACCGCCAAGCAGCAACTTTCGAATTTACAGAGTCGATTACGCCATCCTGGCCAGATTTTAAAAGAACAAGCTCAACGCTTGGATCATGTAGAGCTAAAACTGAACAATCAAATCAGACGCATCCTCGCGCAAAAGCAGATCAAATATCAGCAATTGGAAGGGCGTTTAAAGGCTCAGTCACCTGAACAGCTGTTGCTACGCAGGGAAGAACAGCTTCACTCGCTGCATCAACGCCTTAAGCAGGCATGCCAATCAAATTTAAAAAGTCAGCAATTAAAACTTTCTTCGCTGGCGAGCCAGTTACAAACTGTTAGCCCACTTGCTACGCTAGAGCGAGGCTACTCCATCACCAAAGATAGTGACAAAAAAGTTATTCAATCAGCCTCTGATGTTGTCAGCGGACAAAAAATAGAAGTTCACTTACACAAAGGACAACTCCACTGCAGCGTAGATGAAGTCATAACGGAACATTAATATGATCAGAAAAGCATTCACCAAATCACTTCTACTCTTTACAGGCTTATGCGCTTTCAGCATCAATGCACAAGCTCTAGAACTTCCAACCGAAAGCCGTGTACCTGGCGGCGTTGCCATTTTACCGCTTGAAGGCCTTACATCAGCTATCGCGCCATCCGCTTGGTATAAGGGAAATCGCGTTATGGTGTTACCATCAACAGATACTGCATACGCGGATACTAGCAAATGGATCGCTGTTGCAGGCATCCCATTAAGCGCCAAACCAGACAAGAAACAACACTTAAAAGCTGACGGAACCTCGTATTACTTTCAGGTTGAGGACAAAGAATACAAAGCTCAGTATCTAACCATCAAAAACAAACGTCACGTAGAACCTGATCCTGAAGATGTAAAACGCTGGCGCCGCGAAAAAGCTAAAATGGTCGCAGCTTACAAACATTGGAGTGAACCTGAGCAATTACCGACTCGGTTTGTTATTCCGGCTAAAGGTCCTTATAGCAGCCCATTTGGCTTAAAACGTTTTTATAACAAGCAGCCTCGCAACCCTCACAGCGGATTAGATATTGCGGCACCTAAAGGCACACCAATTACCGCGCCATCTGCAGGCACCGTTGTAGACACTGGACACTACTTCTTTAATGGCAAAACAGTCATTGTTGATCATGGTTACGGCATGACAACGATGTACTGCCATATGAGTAAAATTGATGTAAAAATCGGGGACGTACTCCAAACAGGTGACAAGCTTGGGGAGATAGGATCAACAGGCCGCTCCACGGGACCACATCTTCATTGGGGTGTAAGCTTGAATAACACACGCGTCGACCCCATATTGTTTTTAAGCAAATAATTTTCTATAGCGAGCTGCGAGATTGCTCGCTTTTTTTGACTCAACGAGACTCAATAAATGTCTGATCTTCAATTTGAAACACTAGAACAGAAAGCAAGCTACGGTATCGGCCGTCAAATGGGCGACCAGCTAGCACAACAGCCATTCGAAGGCATGGATCTAAATGCGATCTCCGCAGGTATCGCTGATTCTTTCAACGGCGAAGCAATGCGCGTAGAAGTTCAAGAGATCCAAGAAGCGTTCAACGTAATCAACGAACGTCTTCGTGCAGCTCAAGAAGCACAAGCTAAAGAAGCAGCTGCGGCAGGTGAAGAGTTCCTAGCTGAAAACGCTAAACGTGAAGGCGTTGTTGTTCTTGAATCAGGCCTACAGTACGAAATCATCGAAGCAGGTGAAGAAGGCGACAAACCTTCTCGCGAGTCTACTGTTCGTACTCACTACCACGGTACTTTCACTGACGGTAAAGTATTCGACAGTTCTTACGATCGCGGTCAACCAGCAGAATTCCCTGTTGGCGGCGTAATCGCTGGCTGGACTGAAGCTCTTCAGCTAATGAACAAAGGCGCTAAATGGAAGCTATTTATCCCTTACAACCTAGCTTACGGTGAGCAAGGTTCTCCAGGTGGCATCCCTCCATACTCTGCGCTTGTATTTGACGTAGAGCTACTAGATATTCTGTAATATCTAAGTAAGTTAATACCCAAGGCGGCCCTGACTTATCAGCGCCGCCTTTATTTTGAGTAATAGATAATGAAACTGCACTATCAGATTCACGGCGAAGGTGAACCTTTAATTATTTTGCATGGCCTGTTTGGCACCCTTGAAAACTGGGGCGCTCAAATCAAAGTTCTGTCAGAGCACTTTCAAGTGATCGCTGCCGACATGAGAAATCACGGCCGCTCTCCACACTCGGCGGAGATCGACTACGAACTTATGGCTAGTGATATCGCTGAACTGATGCAGGATCTAAAGCTAAACAAAGCCAACATTATCGGCCACTCAATGGGCGGTAAAGCAGCAATGCAATTTGCTATTACTCATCCAGAACTCATAGCAAAGCTGGTTATTGTTGATATAGCCCCAGTGGAATATACACCCCATCATGACGATGTATTCAAAGGACTATTTTCAGTCGACCTAACATCCCTTAAATCCCGTGGCGATGCTGATAAACAACTTTCAGCTTATGTCGATGAATTGGGTGTTAGAGCATTCCTGCTGAAGAATCTCTACCGCACTGAAGATAAGAAATTTGCATGGCGAATGAACTTAGACGCATTGCATAACCAATACTCCAATATCAGCGCAGCCCCTCAAGGTAACCCCTATACAAATCCAGTTTTATTTATTAAGGGCGCTAAATCGGATTATCTACTACCCAAATATCGCGATGCGGTTTTAGGGCTATTCCCTAAAGCAGATTACAAAATCATCCAAAATGCTGGCCATTGGCCACACGCGGAAAAACCAGCTGAATTCACACAGCTCATATTGGATTATATACAGTAGGAAAGGATTGACCAGCTTATACTTGCTGATCAAGTAGAGAGCCTTCAGGGAAAAGCTTTTGGAAGACACCGGCATCAACTAGTTTCTTGTTGATCTGTGCAAGCTCTTTATTGATATCTTTCATGCGTTCATTAAAGTCATTTAGAGCCTCAGCAGCACCATCAGAACGAGCCTGTTGCTGATCTCTAAATTCCTGCAAACGCTCACCTGCAGTTGGAGAATCATCCTCATCTTCCGATTCTGACTCTTCAGCAGCACTCGCCTCTTCAGCTTTTACATCTTCCTCTTGCTGCAGGATCTCAGCGCGCGCTTCAGCCGCCATAGCTCGAGCATCAGCTGCTGCAGCACGATCGGCTGCAGATGGCTCTGCAACACCTAGAGCCGCCCTCTGGATAATTTCAGCTTTCTCTAAAGTCGCCTGCGGATCATTCGGCACTGGAGATGTATCTATTTTGACTTCACCGGCAACAGCATAAAGGCGACCATCAGGCCCACGCTCATAGGTATAGCTCGGCGCAGAGGTATATTGCCCACCGATGGAAGCGTGCGCTTGTTCATGAGCTCTGACTTCACGGTCACGCTTAGCAAGCTCTCGAGTTATTTCAAGCTCCTGCTGCTCTTGCGCCTGTTCAGATTTAGAAACGCCTAAGGATGCTGGAGCAGAAGTCGATGATGAAGACTCCAACCCTACTAGCTCGGCATCATCAGATTCCAAGCCAATAAGTTCACCATCTTCACGTTCTAGTTCGGTGGACGTTGTGCTAGCAAGACGGGATAGTTCGGCTGCTTCAGCAGAAAGGGTCACACGATCTCGGTTAACCAAACCTCGACTGGATTGTAGCTCCTGCTCAGGCGCCACATTTTCAACAGTCGCAAGCACCTTCCTCGCTTCACTCGAGCGAAGTTCTTGCGGTATAGCACTGGCATTCAGTGCCTGGGAATTAGCTGCATTGAATATCTGCATCAGCTATACCCCTCTGTTGATTATGTGCAAAGCAATCTCTGCTTTCACCTTGTTCACCACATCCATTTATTAGTTAATGCACATTTACACACGCACATTAATAATCGCGCCAGGCTCGCCTGGTTCTTCCAATTGACTGACAACTTTTGTCGCAGCAGCTTCTACATCAGTTCCTGCTGCTGATTCTAGTACCGCTTGGTTTTGATCACGGCCTGTAGCTTCTTCAGGTTGATCAGGCTTACCCGAACCAGTGACATCACTAGCAGCTCGCGGCGCGTTGTCCAAACCACGATTAATACCGACCAAACCTGTCTGCAAAGCATTGGTTACATTCATAGCCACCACCTCTATATTTTTTAAACACAGCTATGGCAACAGTAATTATAGAACATCGAGAGGAGATGTTCATTTTTTGATCATGTTAATTATTCAACAATAAATCGAGATCAATATATTGGGCAACATTTTTTGCAGAAGGTTCATCTAGATATGGCACTTCGCCAAGTAGAGGTGCGCGCAGCATATTTGCGATAGTTTCAACATTTTCTCCGTAACAATCCATCTCTGGATCAACACGGTTAGCAATCCATCCAGCTAGCTGCAGACCATCGCGGGAGATGCTTTCGGCAGTCAACAAAGCATGATTAATACAACCAAGCTTCATACCCACTACCATGATCACTGGCACATTTAAAAGCTTAGGGATATTAGCCATAGTTTCACGAAAACTTAGTGGCACTCGCCAACCACCCGCGCCTTCAATAATCACAAAATCAGCAGGCTGCATTAAAGCGCCTTTGCACATCGCAGCAATACGATCAGCGCTTAATACACGATTTTCTTTCATTGCAGCAATATGCGGTGCAATAGGAGGTTTAAATGCAAAAGGGTTTACTTGCTCATACGACATAGCAACGGATGCCGCCTCTTGTAGAGCAACTGCATCAGAGTTTCGTAAGCCGTCATCCGTTTCTTCACAACCCGCGGCAATGGGCTTCAAACCGATCGTTCTTAGCTCACGCTGATTAGCGGCCTCAATCAGTCCCGTAGAAACCACGGTTTTTCCAGCATCGGTATCTGTACCTGCAACAAAGAAACTTCGCTTACCCACAACCTTACCCCTAAACTTCTTTTTCAAATACAGCGTATATAACCTGATAGGTCGCCGGCAAAGCCCCATCATCCAAACGTTGCTGTTCGTAACCTTCTTTAAAACGGCGCACCCGCTCTCGCCCCGTCAGACCTTGTTGCTGACCAGCGTTCATATTGTGCGCCCCAAGCCTTTTAAGCTCATCTGTTAGCTGCTTTAACTGTGAATAACGTAGAACCTTATTCTGCTGCTCTAACGTTTGACAACAAAGCGCTTCCGGTAGAGCAGCCTTTAACTGCTCCACTGGCATAAACTGATTCACATGGGTAAAGCTGTCTGCATGAGACCAAGCTTGACGAAGCTCTTTAAGAGTATCAGGCCCCAGCGTAGCAACGACAAAGCGCCCCCCCGGCTTTAACACACGGCTTATCTCTGAGAACAAACCCTCTACGTCTTCACACCACTGTATCGCCAAACTTGAAAAGATCAGATCTAACTGCTGATCAGCAATCGGCAACGCCTCAGCATCAGCACAGATCCAATGGGTTTGATCTTCACAGCGCTGCGCGCGGGAGAACTGCAACATTCCCAAGGCAAGATCTAGATTGAGTAAAGTTGCATCTGGATAGGCATGTTTGAGCTTAGGAGTGAAGTAGCCTGTACCACAGCCTAAATCCATCATGGTGGATACAGATTGCTTAGGGAGATAAGCCAATAGCTCCTGTCCAACCTCTCTTTGCAAGTCAGCAACACTGTCGTACGTCTGAGCAGCTTTGCTAAATGAATCCGCTACACGGCGCTTATCAATCAACAGATCCACTATGATTGATCCCCTTGAACAAAACCAAGAATATCAGCGACAACGTCAGCTTGATGAGAAAGGAAAGGTAAGTGACCGGCACCGGTATAAGTCACCACTTGACCACCACTTATACTCTGACAAGCATCTGCTACTGAATTTGGAACAAGGTGATCGACCTCTCCAAAGAGGTGTAACACTGGCACCGCTAGATTCTTTAACTCCGGACGTTGATCTAAGCGCAATAAAGCTAAGCTCTCTTCAGCTGCCGTGTGCTCCACATCTGAAAGGATCACTTTAAGAGCCTTCAGAATATCTCGACCCGCTTCAGCCCCTTGTGTTTGCAGCATAATAAAACGGGTTAAGGTCTTTTTCTGATTCTGAGCAAGCGATGTTTCGAAAGCCTGATGAGTCTCTTCATCCATAGCCGACGGCCAATCATCGCGCTGAACAAAGCAAGGGTTAGAAGCAATAGTAATCAACTTATTCACACGCGCTGGGAAACGATCCGCAAAAGCAACGGCGATCTGCCCACCCATCGACCAACCTAACCAGATTGCCGATTCAGGCACCTGGTCCACTAGCAGATCCAATACCGCATCAAGCGTATAAGGGATAGGAAACTCCTGAGATCGCCCCAAACCCGGTAGATCGAGAATCGTCAGGCTAAAATACTCTGCCAATTGATCAGCAAATGGGCCCCATACCTGCCCTGTCATCCCCCAGCCATGTAATAGAACTAGTTCAGGCTTGCCTGGGTTCTCGCGGTACTCTTTATAAAGCTTTACTTGGCTCATCTACGCCTGCTCTTTAATAACTTTTTCTAAAGTGCCTAATAAGCGCTCAACTTGCGCTTCTGTATGCGCGGCACTTAAGGTCACTCTTAATCGTGCGCTGCCTTGCGGAACGGTTGGCGGACGAATCGCACTGATGAATATACCTTCTCGTTCAAGCCCCTGACTAATCTGGATCGCTTTATCTGATTCGCCAATTACAATTGGCTGTATCGGCGTTGGAGAGTCCATTAGATCCAAACCTAAATCATCACAACCTTTTCGGAATTGCTGGATCAACGCTTCGAGCTTTTCTCTACGCCAGTTTTCTTCACGCAATATACGCAAACTCGTTAAGGTAGCAGCAGCCACTGCTGGCGGCATACTTGTAGTGTAGATATAGGTTCTAGCGTGTTGAATTAAGGTCTCGATGAGCTCTTCAGAACCGGCTACAAATGCACCCGCAGTACCAAAACCTTTGCCCAAGGTGCCCACCAGCACTTCAGGTGAATTCGGTCCCATAGCGAAATATTCCGCACAGCCACCACCTTGTTCACCTAAACAACCAAAGCCATGCGCATCATCTACCATTAACCAAGCATTATGATCACGACATACTGAAGCGAGTGCAGGCAGATCAGCCACATCACCGTCCATGCTAAATACACCATCAGTAACCACTAACTTACGTCGAGCCTCTGATTTGCTCAGGCGTGTATCTAGGCTCTCGGGGTCGTTATGCAAGTAACGTTGAAAACGCGCGCCGCACAGCAAACCTGCATCCAATAAAGAGGCATGATTTAAGCGATCCTGAAATACCGCATCCTGCTTATCCAATAAAGCATTTACGGCACCAATATTCGCCATATACCCGGTTGAGAAAAGGAGCGCTCTAGGTCTACCTGTAAATTCGGCAAGCGCCTCTTCAAGCTCATGGTGAGCCTGGCTATGCCCATTCACTAAATGTGAAGCACCACCACCAACACCATACTTATCTGCCGCTTTGTGAAAGCTTTGAATAACCTCAGGATGATTAGCCAATCCCAAATAATCATTTGAGCAGAAGGCAAGATACTCACGCCCATCCACGCTCACCATAGGTTGCTGTGGTGTTTCTAACGTACGGCGTTGACGATAAAGAGACTGCTGCTTTCGCTGCTGCAGCTCTTCAGACAAGGAGTCAAAAGACATAGTAAATCTCTAAGGGGTATAGAGTAGGAGGTAGTCTTCACTACCTCCTTTAAGCCATTAAGCTTCGTAGAAGTGAGTGCTGTCCTGCTGTTTCTGCAGGTCATTCATTAATGCAGCTTCTTGGGTTTCATCCGTATCAGAGATACGTTGCTCCATATTGATACCCAACTTCTTAAATAATTGAACATCGCGATGTGTTTCTGGATTTGGTGTAGTGAGTAGACACTCTCCATAGAAGATAGAGTTGGCGCCAGCAAAGAATGTCATCGCCTGCATTTCATCGCTCATTTTTTCTCGACCAGCGGACAAACGAACATGGGATTTAGGCATCATGATACGCGCCACAGCAATCATACGAATAAAATCGATATGATCTAAATCTTCAACATTTTCTAGCGGAGTACCCGATACTTTAACCAGCATGTTGATTGGTACACTTTCAGGCTGCACTGGCATATTCGCTAGTTGCATCAATAAACCGTAGCGATCCTTAGCCGTTTCGCCCATGCCCAAAATACCACCACTACAAATCTTCATACCGGAATCGCGAACATTCTGTAGCGTGTCTAAACGATCCTGGTAAGTACGAGTAGTGATAATTTTGTCGTAAAACTCAGGAGAAGTATCCAAGTTATGGTTGTAATAATCCAAACCCGCATCCGCAAGCTGTTGAGCCTTGCCTTCATCCAACATACCCAAAGTCATGCAGGTTTCTAAACCCATCTCTTTGACCTTTTGAACCATCTCGATTACATAAGGCATATCTTTATCTGCTGGGTGCTTCCATGCCGCGCCCATACAGAAACGGGTTGAACCTGTTTCTTTGGCTTTACGAGCCTTCTCCAATACTTTTTCAACTTGCATCAAGCGCTCTTTTTCCAGACCAGTATTGTAATGACCACTCTGCGGGCAGTATTTACAATCTTCTGGACACGCACCTGTTTTAATAGAAAGCAGTGTACTAACCTGAACTTCATTCGGGTCGAAGTTTTCGCGATGCACTGTTTGCGCTTTAAACATCAGATCATTAAAAGGCAGTTCAAACAGAGCTTTTACCTCTGCTTCTGTCCAGTCATGACGAATTGCACCTAGTTGTTGCATCTTGCTTCTTCTCCCGAGAAAATAGCGATACAGGCAGGAAGCCTAGCACCACGATAAAACGTACCAAAATAAAGCGACAATTTTATCCTGACAGAAGGAACTGTCAACCAATGAAAAAACCAATAGTAGACTACAGTCTGTTTTTTGATCTATGCATTTTATGTCAGCTCAAGCTTGATACACCCTCCAAAAGCAATATCTGCTCTAGCTGCTTACAAGACCTACCTTGGTTAGAACACTGCTGTAAAGTCTGCGCCCTTCCCCTCCCAAGTAATCAAGACAACTTAATTTGCGGTCAATGCCAAAAGAAGCAACCGACCTTTAAGCAAGCCCAAGCGCTTTTCCACTATCAATTTCCTATTAACCAACTCATTAGCGGCATTAAATTCAATCGTAATACTCAGTTTATAAGCCATATAGCCCGACTGATGGCTGATCATTTAACAACTCACCAACCCATCGATTGCTTGATGCCGATCCCCATGCATAGATATAGCCTTATAAAACGAGGCTTTAATCAAGCAGCACTCCTCTGCGAGAAGATAAGCCAATACAGCGGCATACCCTCAGACCATAACTCACTCATCAAAATAAAGAGCACACCACAACAGCGCTCCCTATCCCGTAAAGAACGACTCAAGAATCAAAAAGGTGCTTTCAAATGCAAACCGATCACACATAAGCAAATATTGTTAATTGATGATGTAATGACTACAGGGGCGACTTTCGAAGCAGCGAGCCTCGCGTTACTGAATGCCGGCGCCGAGCAGGTCTATGGATTAGCTTTAGCTCGAACAGATAAATAGTTTGTTAAAGAATTAAAAAGAAGAGTAGTGGCATTAAAGGAAAATAAAGAGTACAACCTGAGCTCAAGACTAGTGACAACTAATTTGCGACTTCACTTATGCCAAGCACTTACTCTGTAACTCCAATCGCCGTTATCCGAAGCCCTTTTAAAGAAAAATTTGGCATCCCTAGGCAGCCAAATTTAGCGAAAAGCGTCACGGCTCGTGTTGAGATCTTAGAAGAGTTTTCCAGTGATGAGATTGTTAGGGGTTTGGAAAACTGCAGCCATATCTGGCTCGTTTTCCTATTTAGTGAGTGCATTGATAAAGGCTGGAAACCTACAGTCCGCCCTCCTCGCTTAGGCGGCAATAAAAGACTTGGGGTATTCGCTACACGCTCTCCTTTTCGCCCCAATCCTATCGGGTTGTCCCCTGTACGCTTAGTTAGCATCGAAAAAACATCTAACGGTATTGAACTAGTGATTAGTGGTGCAGACCTATTAGACGGCACCCCTGTCATTGATATAAAGCCATACCTGCCTTACTCAGACATTATCTCTGATGCTGAATACCCAATGGCAGATGAAATCACCCTTCTAGCTCAACCGGTTATATTTTCGGAACAAGCCCAACAAGAAATTTCATCGAGTGAAATCCGGTTACAACAGCCGTTAAAACAGCAACTTAGCGAACTTCTGCAATGTGATCCGCGTCCGGCTTATAAAAAGAATGATGCAGAAAAAAGTTACGGAATAAAGTTACACGATCTTAACGTTCGCTTTAGAATCACAGATCAAGAAATAACGGTTGATTCAATCACAGTCGAATAGCATCCGCCTCAACGATAGCGAGACTGATTCAGCTCTTCTTCAGGCTAAACTAATTAATATACGCCTATAGCTTTTGGAGGCTTATATGCTGTATTTACGCGCATTGATTTGCACTGCACTAGTGACTTTTTCGGCATCAGCACAAGCAAACGAACATTTAGAACAGTTTCCTGATTGGTTACTCACACTGCCCGAGAGTATCGAGCAGCTTGAAAGCACGGGAAAGACGAGTTCTATCTATCTGAAGAACTACATGCAATGCATGGATGATCAACAAGCGTTGAATCAGAAGGAATCTCCTACTGTCGGCCAGGTTATCGACAATGCTTTAGACGCGGGCAATGAATGCGCGCCTTTGTTAAACGATATGCTAGATGAAATAAAAGATTCCGTAGGGTCGCAAACGCCCTCATCCGACAACCAAACAAACAAAAGCTTATAACCAAACACCTGATCAATATTTAAACAAAACTTTGACTAAAGTATAAAACCCGATTAAAATGCTCGGATTTTTATTTGGGATAGAAGTCTGAAGGAGTCAGGTTAACTATTGAGGTGTATATGAACTTTACTTTTGCACAAGCTGAACAAATGATCGAAGAATCCAGCGCACTGTTTGAATGTTATTTAGAGCGTGTTTTAGAATCTGAATCCTTTACCGATCTTATTAGTGCATCTCATTGGTATAACGACGCATTTGTGTCTCTGATCGTTAATCCGACACAACCTCGTTAATCGATATTTATCCCCAATAAAAAAGGCCTCTAAATCGAGGCCTTTTTTATATCTAAATTCTAATCTTGTTTACAGCAGCGGCGGATCCAATAATCCACACTCACGAATCGCCCAGCACCAGTAAAGAACAAACTGAACAACATCACGAAATAGGTGATAGCAAACTCTATCCCGTTATTTAAAATAACAACAGATCCACGCCCCGTTAGCCAATCGTAGTGCCCATGCTCCTGCAGCAAACTCTTTGCCGCAGCCAGACGCTCTTGGGCCTCCATGACTCTGTCATTGGCCAACCAACTACCACCATCAGAGATAGCTAACCAACCGTTTTCCCAATGCACGGCAAATGCAGCCACTAGCATAGTTACCATTAACGGAATGCTAATCCAGCGAACAGCAAAACCAATAAGCAGCAACACACCGCCAATTAATTCGGTACCGGTAGCCATTGCAGCCAGGAGTTCAGGGAACGGTAAGCCTAGACCCCACTCTTTGTTTCCAAACCACTCAACGGTGTTCTCGAAACCAATATATTTATTCCAGCCCGCCTGCAAAAACACAGGCGCGAGATACAATCTCAACAACAAAGGCGCTAGACCATCTGCACACTTCGTATTATCTAAGATATCTTGTAATCGACTAACAAAACTAACCATAGGATTCGACATAACTTCACCCGTTATCCAATGAGTGGTAACTAAACTCTTGTACCTAACACTATGCCCTTAGAACGCAGATGCTCCAATGTACTTAAACCGCCTGAAACCACTTGGGATGGATCAGGATGCTGCATCTCACTCGCGATTTGCTGTAACGCCTGCTCACCTGTGAGTGATTCATCTTCAGATAACAGATACAACAACCGTCCAGTCACTGAATTAACTTCCATAAACTGCACTTCATCTTCGCGATTACGGTAAGCAATCAAGAAAGTTGGTGTGTCTGATGGTTCTGTCGGCTGATAATCTGGACGTACACAATGTACCGGATACTGATAAGAGAGAAGCCAAGCCAAAGGCGATTGCACGGGATGTTGCGTTAACAGATCGCCATTAACATCAACATATTGCAAAGGTAGCTCTATCTCTGACGCATCTAATGCGAGTTCAACCCATTCATAATGAATCAGCTCTAATAGAAACGCTGGATCATCTGCCTGTGGTTCTCGCTCATTTTGAACGTAAGCAATAAATTCCTGACCAATCTCAAGAAAGTAAGGCGTATGACAACGATGTTTATCAAAAAAACCGCGCGCCAACTTAGTCCAATACTCTTTCGAACTGATCTGTTTTAAAACCGGGAAATTGCCAGACAAAAAACCTTCAACATTATTGAAGAAGAGGTCTCGGTATATACCCATGCGACGGTCTTCGATACCATCAGGACCATCATTCTCATCGGGATTCCGAATATGTGCAGCAAACTCGTATTGTAGCTGCTGGAACTTAGGCATTTCAGGCAACGGTTTGTGCATGGCGCATCTTCCATTGATTTTGATAGGAACGAACCTGATCTACCTCAGCTAATAGTTCAGGCAGCGGAGGAATATTAAAGTCACGCTCTAATAACGTCGGCACTAAACCAAATTGGTCATATGTAGATTCCAACAAAGACCAAACTGGATCAACAACAGGCGCTCCATGCGTATCAACGATAAGGTCTTCAGCCTCGTTGTAATGACCTGCGATATGAAGATACATGATCCGTTCAGCAGGCATTGCCCTTAAGAACGCCTCAGCATCATAGCCATGGTTGATACTGTTTACATAGATGTTATTAACATCGAGCAACAGATCGCAGTCAGCTTCTTCCAAGACAGCTAACAAAAATTCTTGCTCGGTCATCTCAGCACCAGGCGCTGCATAGTACGAGACGTTTTCCATCGCAATTCTTTGCTCAAGCACATCTTGAACCTGACGTATCCGCTCTGCTACGTATTTCACCGCTTCAGCAGTAAAAGGGATCGGCATCAAATCATAAAGATGACCATCATCAGAACAGTAGCTGAGATGTTCAGAGTAACCGCGAATGTTATGTTCTTTTAGAAAGGCTTTAAGGCGAGTCAAAAAATCCATATCTAAAGGCGAAGGGCTACCGATAGATAGAGATAGACCATGAGCCATAAAAGGGTGTTTTTCGGTGTATTGTTTAAACGCTTTACCGAAACGCCCACCAAGCCCCATCCAGTTTTCCGGCGCGATCTCTAGAAAATCAAATCCATTTGGATCAATTTCTTTTAATGTCTCGGACATACAACGGCGAAAGCCGAAGCCTGCCCCAGTAACGGGATAGCGGTCTTTATTCATAAAACACCTAGCCTTTAAGTCAAAAGACCCTGAGGGTTCAGGGTCTCTATTAAGTACTACAAAGCGTACTTGGGCTTATTTAGAACCGCCACATTTACCTTCGCCACACTTGCCTTCAGACTTAGCAGTTTTGTCACCACCACACTTGCCTTCACCGCATTTGCCTTCAGATTTTGCAGCTTTGTCACCGCCACATTTACCTTCACCGCACTTGCCTTCAGACTTAGCAGCTTTATCACCACCGCACTTACCTTCACCACATTTGCCTTCAGACTTATCAGCTTTTTTACCGCCGCATTTACCTTCACCGCACTTGCCTTCAGACTTCTCAGCTTTCTTACCACCGCACTTACCTTCGCCGCATTTGCCTTCATTCATAGCAACTTGCTGGCTATAACCAGAAGATAGATCAGTTGTAGCAAATGGGTTTTCTGCAGCTGTCGCAACAGGCGCCGCAACCATACCAGTCATAAATGCTGCACCAACAGCGGCAACCATAGGTTTTACAGATGTATTGTTATTAGCCATTCTTAATTCACCCCAAAATTGAACAAAATTTATTATCTTGCGTTAGTTGTAAAACTCAGAGCCTGTCACGAGCTCTTGCGTTTGTGACTACAGCTTGTGAATAAAGTTTCACCAAGTTCTAAATTAAGTGAATTTTTTTTCATAATCACTCATTTTTTATTAGCTTTTCGCTTATTTATTAACATGTTACAAAAAAATCATATTTTAGAGCTTTCTTACATAACAATCGTTCAGAGATAAAATAAGAACTTGTCTTGATCAAAAATTTTAAGCAGGCTCTAATACTCCTAATTAAAAAATTTCGATTAAGGGCACTCCTAAGCATGATCACTTCTGAGCAGGTTTCTTTTGACCAGCAACACATTTGGCACCCCTACTCATCCATGATTAATCCTCCCGCGGTTTACCCTGTCGAATCGGCTAGTGGCGTTAAATTAAAGCTAAGTAACGGCAAAGAACTTATCGATGGGATGGCATCGTGGTGGTCGGTTATTCACGGCTATAACAATCCAGAATTAAACCAAGCAGCACATGAACAGATCGATAAAGTGGCGCATGTCATGTTTGGCGGCCTTACTCATGAACCTGCAATCAATCTCTGCCAAAAGCTGGTAGAGATGACTCCTGCCAATCTCGATAAAGTGTTTATCGCAGACTCAGGCTCTGTTGCCGTTGAAGTCGCTCTTAAAATGGCAATTCAATATCAACACGCCCGCGGTAAGCCAGAAAAACATAAGCTGCTTACCATTAAAAATGGCTATCACGGTGATACCTTTGGTGCGATGGCCGTATGTGATCCGGTTACGGGCATGCATGAAATTTTTACTGGTGTACTACCACAACATTTCTTTGCGCCAGCTCCTCAAACAAAATTTGAACAGAGCTGGGATGAAAGCGATATCGCTCCTTTACGCCAATTACTTGAACAACATCATTCAGAAATAACAGCACTGATCTTAGAGCCCGTTGTTCAGGGCGCAGGCGGTATGCGCTTTTACTCACCGCAGTATTTGAAAGAAGCTCGCGCACTGTGCACTGAATTTGATGTATTGCTTATTGCCGACGAGATTGCGACTGGTTTTGGTCGAAGTGGTAAGCTGTTTGCGTGTGAACATGCAGGTATCGAACCTGATATTCTTTGTCTGGGTAAGGCGATTACCGGCGGTTACATGTCTTTAGCAGCTACACTGACGACAACACATATCGGTGAAACAATCTCCGCAGGTGGTGCAGGCTGCTTTATGCACGGACCTACGTTTATGGGCAACCCTCTAGCATGCGCTATTGCCAATAAAAGCTTAGAGTTATTAGTTAAAAACGACTGGCAGACAAACGTCACTCGAATCGAAGCCGGATTAAAAGCAGGCTTAGCACCAGCAGCGGAGTTAGATAATGTACATGAGGTACGTAGCTTAGGCGCTATTGGCGTCATCGAGATGAAAGAAGCTGTTAATACTGCCGAGATTCAAAAGCTATTTATAGAGCGCGATTTGTGGATAAGACCCTTCGGGAAACTGGTGTACGTGATGCCACCTTACATCATGACAAACGATGAATTAGAAAAGCTCACCTCTGGAATGGTAGATGCTGTCTCAGTTTACAAACCTTAAGGATTAGATATGGCTCGCATTAAGCTAGATATGCCTGACAACTATATTTTTTCCACAGAATTACCTGTGCGAATCAGTGATATTAATTACGGTGGCCATCTAAGTAACGATGCCATGCTCTCTATCGTGCATGAAGCGCGCATTCGCTTCCTCAGCCATTATCATTATGGAGAGTTAGATATTGAAGGGCTTGGCCTTATCATGACTGACTCGGCCATCGTATATAAAGCAGAAGGATTCCATGGTGACCAACTGCAAATCGATATCGCATTAGCCGATATTAATAAGTATGGATTCGACTTTTTCTATCTGATAACCAACAAGAAAACTGCTGTTGAAGTGGCACACGCGAAAACGGGCGTCGTTTTCTTTGACTACGAAAAACGTAGTGTTACTGCTGTGCCAGAAGCTTTTATTAACAAAGTTATTAAAGACGCTTAAGCAAATATTCCTACACAAAAAAAGGGGCACTCAATGCCCCTTTTTCATAATAATTTAGCCTTCAGGCTTTTCGCTTTGCCCTGGCGGCTCCCGATGTTTCGCCGGTTCAGCTAACTCTTCATTTACGCTGCCTTTATGAATTTTTACTTGCAGGTGTAATGCTGTTTTCGCCAACATCATTGCACTTACAGGCGCTGTTATGAAAAGGAAGATCGTAATCAAAAGCTCGTGAGCACTCACGCCACCATTACGGTAGGAAGTGATCAACATCGAAGCTATAAGAATAGCCCCCATACCTAAGGTTGTAGCTTTCGTCGGTGTATGCAAACGCATATAAAAATCAGGCATTTTCATTAAACCGATCGAGCCTAAAAGAACAAAAGCTCCACCCATTAGCAGCAATGCCGAGCCAATTAGCTCAATATAAAAACCCATGCTTAATTCCTACTCAATGATGTCGCCACGTAACAGATATTTACACAATGCCGCTGTACTTACGAAACCTAACATTGCAATCAAAAGAGCCGCTTCAAAATAGAGCGATGTGCCCATAATCAAGCCAAACAAAAGGATCAAAGCAATACTATTTATATACATAGTATCCAACGCCAAAATGCGATCTGGCTGATCTGGACCATTAAACAAGGTTACAAGGTTGAGCGTCATCGCAATCACAACCATGGCTGTAGCAGCAATAAGACAGAACATTAACATCCGAAAATCTCCTTCAATGGCTGCTCGTAGCGCTCTTTAATCTCTTTTATAGTTCCCGCCTCATCCACAAGGTTAAGCGCATGCACGTATAACCATTTCTGGTCGATGGAAACTTCAGCGCTTACTGTTCCTGGCGTTAAAGAGATCGTACTGGCCAATACAGTAATAGGAAAGTCGCCCTCTATATCCAAAGGAATCGCTAGAAAACCAGGCTTCAAATGTTTAGCAGGCCCAAGCACTTGAACAGCCACTTCAAAGTTTGCAGAGACAATATCTCCTAAAACTTTTAGAGCATATAAGACCACTTGAACTGGTTTGTTTATATTTAAACGGTGAAGTTGAGTTCCTCTTAACAGTAAAGGAATGCCAATCGCTAAGATAGAAGCTAGTACCAGATGACCCGGTGCGATCGATTCATTCAGCAACAGCCAAACGACAAATAAAATTAAGCTTTGCCAAGGCATTGGAAAGATCATACTCATACCTTAACCTCCATTCTCATTTGACGCTGGCAGCAACATATAAGGATTTTCTGCTTGCTGATAAATTTGGTTCGCGGTTTCCTGAGTAAACTCAGTCACGGGACCACCAAAGATCACCAATAGCGGCGACATCACAAGCAGGAAGAAGACCGCAACAAACTTCACTTTTGGTAATTTTTCACAGTGGTTTGCATCACCGCTAACTCGCCAAAACAAAGTAGAACCGCCTCGCGACATCGCGACAACACCCATCAAGCTAGCAAGCAAAATAGCAGACCATGCCCAAGCCATCTCTGCAGGCTCCACAGCCGTTTGCAGTATCATCACTTTCCCCAAGAAGCCTGAGAAAGGCGGCAAACCAATCATTGATATAGCAGCTAGCGCAAATGCAATTCCAAGCGGAAGCGACTGACACATTCTACGAGAACGAGCAAAACGATCTGATACTTTACCCCTCTGTTCAGCAATAGCATCAGCAAGCAGGAACATCGCGCCAGTAATAAGCGTTGAATGGATCAGATAATAAAGTGCCGCGGATGCAGATTCAGGTGTATTGATTGCCAAAGCACACAGTAGCGTACCGACAGAAACAATCACTAGATTAGAAACCAACATACGCAATGTCTGACTTGCTAGAGCGCCTATAGCACCCATAACGAGTGTCAGCACCGCGATCGGCCATAACCAAGGACCAGCAAGGTTAGCTAACTCGCCAGCATAGTCGCCAAAAACAACGGTAAAGATACGCAAAATACTGTATATACCTACCTTGGTCATAATCGCGAATAACGCGGCTACAGGTGCGCTAACACTCGAGTAGGTTCTCGATAGCCAGAAGTGCAGTGGGAACATCGCAGACTTCAAACCAAAAACAAGTAAAAGCATCATACCGCCGATTTGTGCGAGCAATTTATCCTCGCCAGACAAGGTACGAATTTTCACTGCCATATCGGCGATATTTAGAGTTCCCAAGACCCCATACATAATCCCTAGTGCGAACAGAAATAGCGCTGAACCCACGAGGTTTAACGTTACATAATGTACGCTCGCCAACGTCTTCTGCTTACCACCGCCGTGAACAACCAACGCATAAGAAGCAAGCAACAGCACCTCGAAGAATACGAACAGGTTAAAGATATCCCCTGTAAGGAATGCTCCGTTAATCCCCATCAACTGGAACATAAACAGCGGATAGAAGAACATACCTGCTCGATCATCCCCTGCGGCACCATAGAGCAAAGCACCAAAGGCTAGAACCATGGTCAGCAAGATCATCAAACTAGATAAGCGATCAGCAACAAGAACAATACCGAATGGCGCTTGCCAGTTACCTAACTGATAAATGGTAATTTCACCGCTACCCGCCGTAATCAGCAATTGAATTGCGACAATTAAAGTAACTGCTGCACCAACAAAAGTGATGAACCTCTGACGGTTTAGCGTCGTAGAGAAAGGCGGCAACATCATAAGCACCGCCGTTAGCATTGGCAGTAAAACAGGTAAAATCGGAAGATGCTGCATCATTTCGACTTATCCTTCTTCTCAATATCCAAAGCTTTTTCACGCCCATCAACATGGTCATTACCCAAATCCGCACGAGCCCTCATCGCTAAGATGACCGCGTACGCCGTCATCGCAAAGCCAATCACGATGGCAGTCAGAACCAATGCTTGAGGCAGAGGATCGGCATATTGTTCAGACGAGCCTAAAATAGCAGCCCCATTAACAACCAGTCGACCGCTGGAGAATAGGAAAAGGTTTACAGCATAGGACAGCATTGTCAGTCCCATAACTACAGGGAACGTACGACCTCGAAGAGTCAGAAAAATACCGCAGGTCGTTAACACACCCACGCAGAGCGCATACATTAATTCCATTACAGGTTCTCCAACTCACGAGCGTCTACTCGTTCTGAAGTTGTCAATTTACCTAGGTTTGCCAAAATCATCATGGTTGCACCAACAACAGTGAGATAAACACCCAAGTCAAACAACATGGCACTCGCCAGCTCAAATTTGCCGACCCAAGGCCATTTGAAGTAATCAAACCATGAAGTTAGGAATGGACGATCGAATATGAAACTACCGACCCCGGTCATAAATGCAATCAACAGACCGGAACCAATCAGCGCCTGATATTTCAGACGAATGTTCTCTTTCATCCATTCAACACCATTCGCAATGTACTGCTGGATTATTGCCACGGCCGTGATAAGGCCTGCAATGAAACCACCGCCCGGTTCATTATGGCCGCGCAAGAAGATGTAAACTGAGACCAGTAACGCCAAAGGCAGTAACATCTGAGAAATCGTCGACAGTACCATTGGATGGGAATCAGTGCTCCAGTGACGGCCATGCTCATCACCAGAAGGCATGTAAAGACGCATACGAACAATCAGTTTATAGATACCCAACGCTGCAATACCCAGTACCGTAATTTCACCAAAGGTATCAAAACCACGGAAGTCCACCAGAATCACGTTAACCACGTTTGTTCCGCCGCCACCTGTTTTACTGTTCGCAACGAAGAAATCAGAGATCGATTCAAGCGGACGCGTCATCATTGCGTAGTTAACCGTACCAATGATGCCACCGATCAATGCCGAGATACTGAGGTCACGAACCAAACGTCGAGGAGACGATTCTTTCGGTGTAGTCTTAGGCAAGAAGAACAATGCAAGCATCAACAGGATGACGGTTACTACTTCTACAGCCAACTGCGTTAGTGCAAGGTCTGGCGCAGAGAAACGAGTAAAGGCTACCGACACGATTAGACCTACGACAGAAAGCATCAGTAGAGAGGTTAAACGTTTTCTGTGCCAAACCATGGTCGCAATCGCAGCCAGGATCAACAGCAAAGCGGCTGTACCCGAAGCATAATCAAGCGGTATTTGTGATCTATTCCCTGCGGTTTCTTGTAAATAAACCAGAGGCATAACTGAAACCGCGAAGATCATAAACAAGAAAATAGACAAATAACGTTGTAGTGAACCGTTTTCAATCCACTCATTGACTGCGCGAGTTGAGTTAACCAGTCTTTGCACCCAACCTTCAAATACCAATTTAGAATCTGGCTCTGGGAATTGGCCTTGGAATTGGAAAAGCTTTTTACGGTTGTAGTAGATGATAAAGCCACCGAGCATGGCCAGCACACTCATCAACAACGGTACGTTAAAGCCGTGCCAAATCGCTAAGCTAAATTCAGGCATTGGGCCTTGCAAAGTAGCGATTGAAGCTGCATTCAGTAGATCAATAACAACGATGCCTGGAACCAAGCCCACAACAATACAAATAGCGACCAGGATTTCTACCGGTACTTTCATGTAGCGAGGCGGCTCATGCGGTGTTTTCGGCAAATTAACCGGCTCACCATTAAAGAAAACATCATGGATAAAACGCAATGAATACGCTACAGAGAAAGCCGCACCTACTGTCGCCAACACCGGTATCACCCAAGAGAGTGAACCTAGGGTTGCTTGATCCAATGCTTCCGTGAAGAACATCTCTTTAGATAGGAAACCATTTAGCAACGGCACACCTGCCATAGACGCAGCAGCGATAATCGCTAAGGTCGCGGTATACGGCATATATTTCCACAGGCCATTTAGCTGACGCATATCACGTGAACCAGCCTCGTGATCGATAATACCCGCCGCCATAAAGAGCGATGCTTTAAAGGTCGCGTGGTTAATGATATGGAAGATTGCAGCGACAGCAGCCATTCGTGTATCCATACCTAACAACAGCGTAATCAAGCCAAGATGACTGATTGTTGAATAAGCAAGAAGGCCTTTTAAATCATGCTTAAAGAGCGCGATATAGGCACCGACTAACAGCGTACATAGACCTGTGATACTCACAATCAAGAACCACATATCTGTTCCAGATAGTACTGGGTAGAAACGCGCCATCAGGAAGATACCCGCTTTTACCATCGTCGCTGAGTGAAGGTATGCACTTACAGGAGTTGGAGCTGCCATCGCATTTGGGAGCCAGAAGTGGAATGGGAACTGAGCAGATTTTGTAAAAGCCCCCAAAAGCACTAACACCAAGATAAATGGATACTGAGCAGATTCTCGAATTAAGTCACCACTATCGAGCACTGCTTGAAGATCATAACTGCCAACTACTTGGCCAATTAGAATCACGCCTGCTAACAGTGCTAAACCACCCGCACCTGTTACAGTCAGCGCCATACGCGCGCCTTTACGTGCTTCTGTTTTATCTGACCAGAAGCTAATAAGCAGGAAAGAACTAATACTAGTCAATTCCCAGAAGAACCACATTTGAATCAAGTTGCCCGAAGCAACGATCCCCACCATAGCGGTCATGAACAGCATCAAATAGGCAAAGAATTTACCTATAGAGTCTTTCTGGGATAAGTAATACCGAGCATACAAAATGATCAAAAGACCGATGCCCAATATCAACAATAAGAAAAGGAAGCTTAAACCATCGAGCCTGACAGATAGTTCCAAACCAGCCGCAGGCACCCAATCAACAGCGTGAGCAAACACCTCGCCTTGAAGTAACTGTGGACTGATAGAGAGAACTATTCCTAAAGCAACCGCAGGTGCAATCGCAGTTAAAATAGTACAGACGGTTCGACTAAAACGAGCAGCATACAATGGCACAAGGCTGCCCAATAAGGGTAATAACAATACCGCAAACAATTTCATACGTGTCTTTTTCCGGTTAATCCCATTACCAAGAATGGATAGAAATGCGTTTTCACTACTTTGTAACCACCCTAACGTAAGGGCATGAAAACAACCCAATTTTCTATGTTTTTATTCACACTGTCCATGGAAACTCACCTTCCTAAACCCCAATATTCACCAATAAAGTGGGTATTTATCTACATATGAATTTAATAATTTTTTTCGAGCCGTTTCTCACTTAAAAGAGCACTATAGTTGGGCAAACATCAGCACTATTCTAGTGCAAAAACACGCCCTATCCAGATTATTTAGATGTAACGACAGTACCGAATACTAACAACAATAAAACACTATCAGCTTAGCAGTTATTAGAATAACTCTATGATAATTAATTAAAAAGCCAAGATCAGAGTATCAACTTCAGACACTATATCAACCCCAAGTACTTTTAATCATCCATACCAGCATATTGCGCATAGACATCAGGAGCCAAGTTTTCAAACTTAGTGTACTTACCAATAAAGGCCAGACGACTCGTACCGATTGGGCCGTTACGCTGCTTACCAATGATAATTTCAGCCACACCCTTGTGCTCTGAATCTTCGTTATAAACTTCATCGCGGTAGATAAACATAATCACGTCAGCATCCTGCTCAATCGCACCCGATTCACGCAAATCTGAGTTTACAGGGCGCTTATTCGGACGCTGCTCAAGCGTACGGTTAAGCTGAGACAAGGCAACAACAGGACATTCAAGCTCTTTCGCTATCGCCTTCAAAGAACGAGATATTTCAGAAATCTCTTGGGTACGACTTTCAATACCCGGGGTTTTCATCTGCATTAACTGCAGATAGTCAATCATGATCAGAGATAATGGACCATGCTCACGCACGATTCGACGAGCACGGGTACGCAATTCGTTAGGACTGATACCTGCCTGATCATCAATAAACAAAGGCTTATCACGCATCATATTGACGGCTGTTGTAAGTTTTGGCCAATCCTCTTCTTCCAACGAACCAGTCCGCACTCGCGTCTGATCGATACGACCCAACGAAGACAACATACGCGTCATCAACTGTTCCGCAGGCATCTCCAAACTAAATACCAAAACTGGCTTATTACTCGCCATTAAGGCATTTTCCACCAAGTTCATGGCAAATGTGGTTTTACCCATCGAAGGACGTGCAGCAACAATAATTAGGTCCGAAGGCTGAAGGCCTGCCGTTTTGGCATCAAGATCATCAAATCCGGTAGTTACACCGGTCATATCCCCATCACTGTTAAATAAGGTATCAATTCGATCTACTGCTTTTTTCAGTAGCTCATTTACACCTTCAGGACCGCCTTGATTAGGGCGGTCTTCCGCAATTTGGAAGATCTTTTGCTCTGCGGAGTTCAAAATCTCTTCGGAAGATTTGCCATCGGGATTAAAGGCATCATCGGCGATTTCATTGGCTGCCGAGATCATTTGACGCAAAAGGGAACGGTCGCGAACAATTTCAGAATAAGCACGGATGTTGGACGCACTTGGCGTGTTCTTAGCAAGCTCGATCAAATAATCTAGCCCGCCCGCACTTTCTAGATCACCGGTACGATCCAACTCTTCAGATAAAGTAACAACATCAATCGGATTACCATCGTTAACCAGCTTCCGCATCGTACGATAGATTTTGCGATGCTCCTGACGATAGAAGTTATCATCTAGGACCACCTCAGAGACGGTATCCCAAGCATTGTTATCTAGCATCAAACCACCCAAAACCGATTGCTCAGCTTCCATAGAATGGGGAGGCACTTTGATCCTTGCTAGATCTTCATCCGTTAGTTCACTTTTTTCCATCATTCACAACAGCCTAAAAACAAAAAAGCACCGCATGGAAAATCCACGCAGTGCTTTATAGTACAGTACAGTACAGCTTAGCTAAAGACGATTACTCGCCTACAACAGCAAGCTTAACTGTAGCAGTAACTTCTGGGTGTAGTTGAATAGCGATGTCGAATTCACCGATAGCGCGTAGAGCACCTTCAGGAAGACGAACTTCACTCTTATCAACGTCTGCACCAGCAGCAGTTACAGCGTCAGCGATGTCACGAGTACCGATAGAACCGAACAACTTACCTTCGTCACCACACTTAGCAGTGATAGTAACTTCTTTCTCGTTCAGCGCTTCAGCACGCGCAGTAGCAGCAGCTAGTTTTTCAGCAGCTGCAGCTTCTAGCTCAGCACGACGCTCTTCAAATTTAGCAACGTTAGCTTCAGTTGCAGGAACAGCTTTGCCCTGCGGTACTAGGTAGTTACGACCGAAACCGCTTTTTACGGAAACTTTGTCACCGAGGTTACCTAGCTTACCAATTTTCTCGAGCAGAATAACTTCCATCTCGTAAACCTCTTTTGTTCTGCAAAGAATTGCAGTCCTAATTCTTAACTGGAATTCGCGCCCTGATATCGACAAAACTATCAATAGCAGCCGCAAATACCAGCAGCGTAATCACATACGGTCCCATAAAGAAGGCTGCAACATAAAAGGCAACCAACCAAGACCTTCCTAAATCACGTTTAGCCAAACTGCCATGCACCAATGCGATACCCGCAATGATCCAAGGTAACAGCAACAGTGGTAACCAGCGTAACGACTCCAGATCTAACTGGTAGCAAACGAACGATGCCGCTATTAACACTCCTGTATACAGCTGAGGCAGTCTCAATACATGAAACTCTCGCTGAAAACCGCTCGGGTTGTATAACCCAGCTTGCCAAGAGCGCGCCAGCATTACACTGACAAGCATCATTACCGTATGCACTGATGTTAATCCGCCCAACATGAGCTGCCTTAGCTGCTCAGGATCAAGCTTAACCTCTTGGTTAGCCTGACTAGCTGACTGCACTAAAAACTCATCCAACCGTTTAATTACTTCGTCGAGATAGCTGCTAAGCATTATATCCATGCCTACGCTCGCTATAGCTCCTACAGGCAGTGCAATCATCAGCACTTTCGCCCAAGAAACTGTCTCTCTCAAAGTAATTGCAAGGATATAAGTTCCTACAATTACAGCCAGTGGTGTCGGATCAGACACACTGTATGCCCAGACTCCAGCAGGCAACAATGCCCAAACCAGTAATCCGGTGCCTTCACTTCGGCCTTTACGTAAAGTAACCAAAGCGACGGCAGCTGCACTTACCCAATATAGTAATGGCAGCAAGGCGGCGATAACCGCCACAAAAGCCGCTTGTTTACGGCCTTTCATGACCAATTTGGCCAAGGCACGCATAGCGACTCTCCTACCTAATTACTGATGGCTATCAGTGTAAGGTAGTAGCGCTACGAAACGAGCACGCTTGATAGCAGTTGCCAGCTGACGCTGGTAACGCGCTTTAGTACCTGTAATACGGCTAGGTACGATTTTGCCAGTTTCGGTGATGTAACCTTTTAGCGTGTCCAGATCTTTGTAATCGATCTCTTGAACACCTTCAGCCGTAAAACGGCAGAACTTACGACGGCGGAAAAAACGAGCCATTGTATCTCTCCTCAGAAATTAAATTACTCAGCAGCTTCTTCAGAAGCTTCCGCAGCAGGTGCTGCTTCTTCAGCTGGCTTTTCAGCAGGCTTTTCTTCACGGCGAGGCTTACGCTCTTCGCGAGATTCAGCAGCTTTGATTGGAGAGATCTCAGTGATCGCTTCTTTACGACGGATAACCATGTTACGCAGAACAGCATCGTTGTAACGGAATAGGTTTTCCAGCTCGTCTAGTGTTTCCTGACCACATTCGATGTTCATCAGGACATAGTGTGCTTTATGAGCATTGTTGATTGGGTAAGCCAACTGACGGCGGCCCCAGTCTTCTAGACGATGAATTGTGCCTTCTGCACCTTCAATTAGAGAGGTGTAACGCTCAACCATCGCAGAAACCTGCTCACTCTGGTTCGGGTGAACCAGAAATACGATTTCATAATGACGCATTTTAGCTCCTTTCGGGTTAATAGCCCCCTGACCACACCATGTGGTAGGCAGCAAGGAGATTGGAAATAGTTCTCCAAAGGACGCGTAATTCTACGCGCCTAACAAGAGCTATGCAAGGAAAAGACTAGCAAGAGAGGCATTTAGAAACATCAACTCACTTGATGCATCGACACATAAGCACCCAGCTTCTCACCGGAGGTATCAAATAGCGGCTGACCACTAACATAAACACGTTTAGGCTCGCTCGTATTTGAAACAATAACGATCTCTAGATTTGAGATATGCTCACCATTCAACGCCCTAAATATTGGCCATTGCGATTTATCCAGCTGAGTTACACCATCCGCCGCAAACAGCTTAAAGGGAGCATCTTCAAAGCGCTCAAGATGAGCACCTTCAGCCAAGCCCCTGAGCTGATTTACCACACGGTTTGAATAAACAAAACGCCCCTCAACATCACAAACCACAACACCGCTATCAATGTTGGCCAATACCGCTTCCATAAAGTGTGCCTGCTGAGTCAGACGTTTTCTCAAAGCTTCACTTTTTTGCTGATTGTCTTTTAGGAAACTAACCAAACCCTTAAATGCATGAGTCGTATCAGAGATATCATGAAATATACTGGCGCCAGCATCGATATTAACCTCCAGCTGCCCCTTTTTAACCGACTCAACACTCTGCTGTAATCTAACAATCGGACGCGACAATGAACGTGCAAACCAGATACCCACAATCAAACTGAGTAGAGTTATCCCTCCAGCGACAATAAAGTTAAATTTCTGATTTGCTTTAATTTCTGTAAGGAAGTCATCTTCAGGTACATATAGGCCTAATAGCCAAGGCCAGTTATCTGAAAACGGCGTAAATACCGCGTGGTATTTTTTCCCTTCGTGCGTATAGCTAGTATTCAACGACGTGTTCAAAACATACCAACCCGGAGCACGTTCGAGCGAATCAACCGCTGCGCGAGTTGCTTTATTACTCAGCTCACCAACCTTCAACAGACGTTTAACCTCTTCATTCTGAGCATAAGTACCCTGAAGGTTACGGTGCGCTATCACATCGCCGTTATTATTCATAATCAACGCAGAAGCATGCTCACTTAATTCGAGGTAACCCAAAAAATCTGATAGAGCTGATAGGTCGATATCTACTCCGACAACGCCGATGAGCTCGCTATCCTTAGTAAATACTGGACTGGCTACGGTAATTCCCGGTGTTTGAGAGGTAAAAAACAGATAGGGGTCCGTCCAAGTTTGCTGCCTTTCACCTAAAGCTTTCGTAAACCACGGCCGCGTTCTTGGATCATAAGAATCAAATGGATCTTCAGCTGTTTTCACCAGCTCTTGATCTTGACCAAACCAACGATTAACGACAGTTCTTTCCCCAGCCTCTTCATTGATACGCTTAATTTGGTATGGACTTATTTCGGAGCTTCTACGTACAAAATAGAAATCCCCATCAAGGTTACCGTAATAGATACCTGCAATATGAGGGAACAACATAAGCTGTTCGAAGAAATACTGCTCCATCTCATCGGGGCTCTCTTCGCTTACAACCTCGTTCCGAGCCAAGCTCTGGGTCAGACTTACAGCAGAACGCGCTGGAGAAAGGAATTCTTCAGAATGCTGGATAACTTCGCGCGATAGATTACGCATTAATTTTTGGGCATGGCCTATTAGGACCTGCTCAGTGGTGATATAGGACGAGGCCAGAATCACACAGACCGTTACGATCTGCAGCGTCACTATACCTATAGCCAGCGTTTTAGATATCGATAAGCGCATCGCCCCACCAAATCCCCTAGATCTTACCTATACAAGCCCTTTTAGGAGATAAAAATCAAACCCTACATCCATCGAAAAGGGGCACAATAACCTTAAAAAACAAGCAACTAACTAAATAACATTGCAACTAATATAGCGGATAAATAGTGAGACTCCAGTAAAAAATAAAAAAGGCCACTAAAAAGCAGCCCTTTATCAGGAAAATCACTCAAAAATGAGATTATTCTACTTCAACAATCTCAAAGCTGTGGGTGATTTCAACACCGCCTCGCTCAAGCATCAAGGATGCAGAGCAATATTGTTCAGCCGACAACTTTACAGCACGCTCCACTTTCTTCTCGCTCAAGCCCCGACCACTAACTACAAATTTTATGTGGATTTTAGTAAAAACTGCTGGTACTTCGTCAGCGCGCTCAGACTCAATTTCTGCAACACAATCAACTACATCTTGACGCGTTTTTTTCAAAATACCCACAACATCGTAGCTAGTACAGCCACCCAAGCCTAGAAGCATAAGCTCCATAGGGCGAGGCCCCTGCTTCAGCTCGCCATCGATCATTAGATCAAAGCCAGAACCGGTTGTGCCTTGAAAACGCACATCACCATCCCATTTAACCTTGGCACTCATACTCATAAAGCTACAACCTTACTCAAACAATTCTTTTAATTTTTGGCCTGGATTTTCAGCACGCATAAACGCTTCACCTACCAAGAAGCTATGAACATTATGTTCGCGCATTGCCTGCACATCTTCGCGACTATGGATACCACTTTCAGTAACGACAATTCGATCTTCTGAAATAGAGCTCAGCAAATCATAGGTATTATTTAACGTCACCTCAAAGGTATGTAGATTTCGGTTATTAATACCAACCAACTTATTATTTAGCGGAAGAGAACGCTCTAATTCATCAGCACCATGAACTTCAATTAAGACGTCCATTCCCAACTCAAGCGCCAAACCATTCAAATCAGCCATTTGCTGATCTTCTAAGGCAGAGACGATCAATAAGATGCAGTCAGCACCAATAGCACGCGCCTCATATACCTGGTATGGATCAACAATAAAGTCTTTACGGATAATCGGTAAACAACAGGCTGCACGTGCCTGCATCAGATACTCTTCGCTACCGTGGAAATAATCTTTATCCGTCAAAACCGACAAACAACTTGCACCACCCAACTCATAAGATTTAGCAATATCAGCTGGCACAAACGGATCTCTCAACAATCCTTTAGACGGACTATGCTTCTTTGCTTCAGCAATAACCGCAGAACGCCCTTCAGCAATCGCTTTTTCCATATTTGCAACAAAACCACGAGGATCGAAATCACTCCCCTTTTGATCTGCAATACGCGCTTTAAGATCAGCAATAGAAACTTTTGGCTGTCGCTCTGCAACTTCTTGCGCTTTACGGGCAAGAATTTTCTTTAAAATCGTTGGTGTATCTGACATCTTTTAACCCTTAAACGCCTGACTAAAGTCAGCCAATTCTTTAACTTTAGATGCAGCCGCACCACTCAAAATCGTCTCTTTAGCCAACGCCACGCCCTCTTTAAGGCTAACGGCCTGATCCGAAACATAGAGAGCCGCACCAGCATTGATAGCAATCATATCAACTGCTTTAGCATGCTCACCGGCAAAAGCTGCTTGAATCATTTCCAAACTTTCAGCAGAGCTGTTTACCTGCAACCCTTCTAGCGTTTGCTTGCTAAGCCCAGCATCCTCAGCGGTCAAAGTATACTCTCTCACTTCACCGTCTTTCAGTTCAGCCACATAAGTATCACCAGCCAAACTAATTTCATCCAAACCTTCTGCCGCGTGTACAACCATCGCATGAACTGCACCTAATGCCTGCAAAGCCTCAGCTAGAGGGCGGCAAAGTGTTTTATCAAATACACCCAACAAGTAATGCTTAACACCTGCAGGGTTAGTCAAAGGTCCCAAGATATTAAATAAGGTTCTTAGAGACATCTCTTTACGAGGACCAATCGCATACTTCATTGCACTGTGATGCTGAGGAGCAAACATAAAGCCCAAACCGATCTTCTCAATACATTGTGCGATCTCTTCAGGCTTAAGCTCTAAATTAATGCCCGCAGTTTCTAACAAGTCAGCAGAACCGGAGCTAGAAGAGACAGAGCGATTACCGTGTTTAGCAACATGACCACCAGCCGCAGCGACAACAAAAGAACAAGCACTAGAAACGTTAAACAGATTCGCGCCATCACCACCGGTGCCAACGATATCAACGGCGTTAGGCACATTAATATCCACTGGCGTTGCTAGCGATCGCATTGCATCAGCTGCACCAGTTATTTCATTGACGGTTTCGCCTTTCATACGCAAAGCGATCAATAAACCACCGATCTGTGCATCAGTCGCCTGTCCTGTCATGATCTGATTCATCACAGCACGCATATCTTCTTGGCAAAGGTCTTGACGATCCACAACCAAAGCTAATGCTTGTTTAATATCCATTGATTATCCTTAGTAATTTCAAGCTGCAGGCTTAGTGCGTTTCAAGAAGTTAGCCAATAAATCATGGCCTTGCTCCGTCAAAATAGATTCAGGGTGAAACTGAACTCCCTCAATATCTAGAGTCTTATGTCTAACACCCATAATCTCATCGAGATTACCCAGTTCATCTTGAGTCCAAGAGGTCACTTCCAAGCAATCCGGAAGCGTATTTTGATCAATTACAAGCGAATGGTAGCGAGTCACTTCTACAGGTTGTGCTAGCCCTTCAAATACACCGGCGTCTATATGATGAACAGGAGAAGTTTTACCGTGCATCACCTGCTTAGCTCGCACTATATCGCCACCAAAAGCCTGACCAATACTCTGATGACCTAAACAGATCCCAAGAATTGGCAACTTACCTGCAAAGTGTTCAATTGCGGCTACAGAGACACCCGCTTCATTTGGGGTGCATGGGCCTGGAGAGATGACAAGATGATCCGGATTCAGCGCTTCGATCTCTTCAATCGTAATTTCATCATTACGATAAACACGCACATCAGCGCCAAGCTCACCCAGATACTGAACTACGTTGTATGTAAACGAATCGTAGTTATCGATCATTAATAACATTATTCAGCCCCTAATAAGATGAAATTAGCTGATTGATTTTGCAATATCATAGATTATCCAAGCCTCGCTCAACCATAGCAACCGCACTGAAGACTGCACGGCCCTTATTCATGGTTTCTTTCCACTCCAAACGCGGCACAGAATCAGCTACAACACCTGCACCTGCTTGAATATGCAGCACTTCATCTTTGATAACAGCTGTGCGAATTGCGATCGCTGTGTCCATATTACCATTCCAAGAAAGATAACCTACCGCGCCACCATAAACGCCGCGCTTCACAGGCTCCATTTCATCGATAATTTCCATCGCACGTACTTTAGGAGCACCACTTAAGGTACCTGCTGGTAAAGTTGCACGCAGCACATCCATCGCAGAAACATCCGGCTTCAGCTTGCCGTTTACATTCGAAACAATGTGCATAACATGGGAATAGCGCTCAATAACCATCTTATCAGTTAACTCAACCCCACCAATTTCAGCCACACGGCCAACATCGTTACGGCCCAGATCAATCAGCATCAAGTGCTCTGCGATCTCTTTCGGATCTGCCAGCAATTCTTTCTCCATCGCTAGATCTTCTTCTGGCGTCAAACCACGCTTACGTGTGCCGGCTATTGGACGAACACTCACCTGATTATCTTCCACACGTGCCAATATTTCAGGAGAGGAACCAACCACATGAAAATCATCAAGATTGAGAACATACATGTAAGGGGAAGGGTTAAGACAGCGTAGCGCTCGGTATAGATCTAACGGCTTGCTTTTAAAAGGAATCGACATGCGCTGAGAAATAACGCATTGCATGATATCGCCATCAAGAACGTACTCCTTGATTTTATCCACAGAATCTTTAAAAGCCTGCTCTCCATAGCTCGACTTAAATTCTGTTTCCGATACTTCGCGTTGTTGTTCTGCCGGTGTTGCTTCGTAAGGCGTAGCTGCATGAAGCTTCTCTACCAACTGATCAAGACGCGCCTGCGCTTTCTCATAAGCTTGATCTTCAGCTGGATCAGCATGTGAGATCAAGATCAACTTGCCTGCAAGGTTATCAAACACAACAACCTCATCAGACACCATCAACAAAATATCAGGTGTACCCAACAGGTCTTCAGGGCAGCTATCTTTTAAGCGTTTTTCAACATAACGTACGCAATCATAACCAAAGTACCCGACCAGACCGCCATTAAAACGCGGCATCCCCTCTAACTGCGGTACGCGGTAGCGTGCTTGAAATGTCTCTACAAAATCCAAAGGATCAGACATCTCCAGCTCTTCTATAACCTTACCGTCTTCTGTAATTGAGATTTTTTCGCCATGTACTTTCAAAATCGTCCGACAAGGCAAACCGATAATGGAGTAACGCCCCCATTTCTCACCACCTTCAACAGATTCTAAAAGGTAGCTATACGCCGTATTAGCCAGTTTTTTGTAGGTAGATAAGGGCGTATCCAGATCGGCTAAAACTTCACGTGTAACGGGAATGCGGTTGTAATTCTGCGCGGCTAGTTCCGCAAATAATTCAGGAGTCATGTCTCTATCTCATAATGCCAAAAACGATAATAAGGGCGATCTGAGCAGACACTAAATAAAAGAAGGGACCAACTTTATGAACTAACGCATTAGAAGGAAAAGCAGCGAGATCTATCTATGCGCCAAAAACCAACCCTAACAGTGCCTGCTGATTAAAAAATCAGGCACGCCATCGCCATCGTTCACCCACGTACGGGAGACGATCTTTTTCAGCATTATTTTTCACGGTCGCTGTAGCAAATAGCATCACGGCAGGTTTAATTAAATTTATGAATAGCCAAAAGATATAGCAGCACCCTATTTGAATCAACTACCACCGCCTAGTATTCATACATTAATTGAGGACTTTTGCTGTTTTTAATCCCAAAGAACAACGCAAAATGCAATCAAATAGAAGAACCACAAAAGATATAAACCTTCGCCAGCAGAAGTGATAGGCAAAAAAAAACCCCGACAAGCGGGGTATACAAGTGCTGTGATAAGAATCAGCCAAGTCAGAAAAGCGACTTGGCGGTACAAGCCATTGATAAATGGGGAATGACCTGTGAGCTTCTACAAGAGTAAATTCAGCCCTGAAATATAAAAAATCGATTTTATTTAAATAAAAGATCGCTTTTTACGAAGATTGAATTTCGCAAGCTCAAGATTCTTAGAATAAATGATCTAAACGCCCGACAATTTTATCGGGATTTGATAGCGCAATATCTTCACCATGATTGTATCCATATGGCACACACACCACTGGGCAACCCGCTGCTCGCGCCGCAGCCACATCATTCACAGAATCCCCTACCATTAAGGTATTATGAGGCTCAGCACCGCAACGCTGCATTGCTTCTTGTAAAGGCATTGGGTGAGGCTTTCGTTCAGATAGACTATCTCCACCCAAAACCACCTCAAAGAAATCACTAATTCCAAAGCCTTCCAACATACTATGAGTAAACGAGAGCGGCTTGTTTGTGACTACTCCGAGCTTAACTCCGCGCTCACGCATACACTCTAGGCATTCAAGCACACCAGGGTACAACTCACTCAGATCAGAAGTAGATTCAGCATAAAACGCAAGAAAAAGCTCATAAGCCTTATCAAATAGAGATTCGTCCACGCCGTCACCCGCCATATCGCCAGCTAAAGCACGACGCACTAAAACTGCTGCACCATTACCTACCCACTGTCCAACTTTGTCGATACCCGCAGGCACTCTCTCTATGGCGACAAGCATTCGATCAATTGCCTGAGCCAGATCAGGCACGCTATGAACCAGCGTACCATCTAGATCAAACAAAACGAGCTTTGGATTATTCCCCTCAAACAGTTCTTGCATTAAGCAATCTTCGCTTTAGCCAATTCCGCTCTCATCTGAGCGATAGTCGCAGCGTAGTCATCTGTATTGAAGATGGCAGAACCAGCCACAAACGTATCAGCACCCGCTTCTGCAATTTCACGAATATTACCAATACCTACACCGCCATCGATCTCCAAGCGGATATCACGCCCGCTTTCATTAATCAGCTCGCGAGCCTGACGCAGTTTATCCAAAGTACCCGGAATGAATTTCTGACCACCAAAACCTGGATTCACAGACATCAATAGCACCATATCCACTTTATCCATTACATATTCCAAGTGGCTTAATGGCGTTGCAGGATTGAAAACCAAACCGGATTTACAACCGCCATCTTTAATCATCTGCAAAGAACGATCGATATGCTCAGAACCTTCTGGATGGAAAGTAATGTAGCTGGCACCGGCTTCAATAAAGTCGCCAATAATACGGTCAACAGGCTTAACCATCAGATGCACATCAATTGGCGCCTCAATGCCATGTTTTCTCAGTGCACTGCACACCATTGGGCCAATCGTTAAATTTGGCACATAGTGATTATCCATCACATCAAAGTGCACATAATCTGCGCCCGCCGCCAAAACATTTTCAACCTCTTCCCCCAAACGCGCAAAGTCAGCAGATAAAATTGATGGTGAAATTTTGAAATCAGACATGGATATTTTCCAGTTACAAATAATTTAGACATATTTTAGCGGAGCAGACATCTTGCTGTCAGCCTGCTTCTTACTCATAATCGTTCAAATGAAATTATATTCTCTTCTCCTTACTCTTAGTTTGATTTCCTCCAACGCCCTTTCCGCCGATGAGGAAGCAAACGCGGGTACTGAAAAAACAGCTAGTGCGGCTCAATCATCAGCACCGATGGTCGAAAGAACTGAACCCAGTAGAGAAAATAATCTTCGCCAAGCGCTCTCATCACACCCAGACCCCAGCACTCAGGTACTACAGCTCGATACAGGAAAAGATGGAGAACAATTACTTGGTTACTATTTAACCGAAGGCAGCGGAATACCACAGGGTGGCGTCATCATATTCCCGGATGAACTCACCCATATGGATTGGCCAGACAATCTAAACCAAATCCGCACGGGCCTAGCCAATCATGGCTGGTATACATTAGCGGTATTTTTACCCCAACCGGCTCAAGCCCCTCTGCCAAAACGTACGCTACCGGTTTTATCGCCTATAAAACCAACTCAGAGCCCAGACACCCCTCAAGACAGCTCAACAGAACCTGTAGAAGCCCAAGAAAAAAACACTGAAACACCTTCTGACGCAGCAACGAACCAACAGGAAAATGCCGCTAACGCACCAGCAGAGGCAGAGGCAGAGCAGGAACAGGAAGAAAAAGAGAATTACCAAGAGATCGTAGCCCGCCTAGGCAACACCGCATTTGAACACCTCAAAAAAGAGAAAGGCGTCGATAGAGTCGTTGTTTTAGGGGCCGGCACAGGTGCCACTTGGGCAGCACAATACGTTCAAAAGCACCAAGAACAGCAAAACCTTCGCTTAGTTCTCTTAGACGCACGAGACTCTAAAACAGAGAACGCCCCGCGACTGCTAGAAATCCTACCCGAGATAAAAACCACAATAATCGACCTACACCATTCTGCACGTAGATCGACAAATACAAATTACAGTGAAAACACGCCAGAACGAAGATTGCGATTAGCGCGACATAAACGCATGAACAATTTTCACCAAAGCCGTTTACCGCAAGCCAATGACAATTGGAAAAAAGATAACTCTTGGTTGTTCAAACAGGTTAGAGGCATGATCAATACCTACATTATCAAAGCCGAACAACAAAGCCGAAGTATAGATATTCCTTCGGAAGAGCAAAGCAACAAAGAACAAGCCCCTGGCTAAAAAACGCGCTTATTTTCGTGCCGTCTTTATTCGCTCATAGGCAGCCTGAATTTCTTGGGATTTCTCTTTAGCTAGCTCGATCATTTCCTCTGGCAAACCTTTAGAAACCAACTTATCCGGGTGATGCTGACTCATCTGGCGGCGATAAGCTTTTTTCACTTCAGCGTCAGATGCGCTTTCACCCACACCTAAAACCGCATAAGCATCTTTTAACAGCACTGCTGCATCAACTCCAGCCTGACCGTGCTGGTAAAAGTCTCGTTGCGCTTTGACGCGAGCAATCACCTCTTCAACGCTATCCGCACCAAATTCCAGAAGATGACAGAGCTCTTCGATGATTTTTAGTTCTGGCGCGCTTACCTCACCATCTGCCATAGCAGCCTGCAATTGAATTTCTATAAACATCAATTTAACCGTAGGTCGGTGACGTAAAAGGATCGCAAGCGGCTTTACTGTTTTACTAAATTCAAAGTCTTGACTTTTCCCCTGAGTAAAAAGATCAATCGCCTCACGCTTACGCTCATCGGTTAAGCGCATTTGAGTCATTACATTTCGCGCAAATTGAATCTCATCTTCTGTTACGCGCCCATCTGCCTTCGCAATTCGCCCCATAACGGAAAAAGTTGCTTTAAAAAAGGCTTCCTGAGGGTTTACGGCAGCCACTGCTTTGGTCAGAGCACGACTAACCAAATAACCGACAAACCCACCAAATATCAGCCCCCAGAAGCCACCGGAGAACAAACCTACAGCTGCACCCAGTAATATAGAAGTAGAATACCGTTTAACGCCTGATCCTAATTGCGCGCCCGCCTCTTGTGCATCAAAGGCCATTAATCTGATTCCCCAACACTAATCTATTTATCTCATCCAATCTTTCAGGTGTACCGATATCTGCCCAGAATCCTTCGAACAACTCACCTGAAACCTTACCTTCAGCCATCTGTTCTCTAAGCAACGGTGCCAATGAAGCTTTCTTATCTAACGCGATACCTTCAAACATCTCAATAGATAAGCGACTAATTCCACTAAAGGTATAACCTATTTCATCGTCGCTATTCACACGACCCTGTTGCAACCCAAAATCACCATTAGGGTTGTGCTCAGGATTAGGTACCAACACTAAATGAGAATCATCAGATTCGGTCAGCAATGCTTCAAATGGATAGTTTGTAAAAACATCACCATTAACCAGCAAAAACTGTTTTTCGCCACCAGTCGCCAAAAGTGACAATGCCCTGCGAATCCCCCCCGCCGTTTCTAGAGGCTCAGATTCAGCCGAGTAATATATTGAAACGCCGTATTTAGAGCCATCTCCCAGATATTCTTCTATTTGAGAACCAAGCCAAGCATGATTAATTACTATTTCTTTTATACCAGCATGCTCCAAACGCTCAATGTGATATTCAATCAAAGCTTGATCGGCGACTTTTAAGAGCGGCTTAGGCGTTTTCAACGTTAAAGGACGCATTCTAGTCCCTAAACCCGCCGCTAAGATCATAGCCTTCATGACACAATCCAATTATCCAAAACCGTATCAGAGAAATGTTCACTCTTACGCATCGCCGGCAGCAATTCCGACACCATCCATCCGGCAACCGGCTTCAATTCCTCAACTTTAGCTGCCACAGCAATAAGATAATTCAAGGTTCTTGGTATATCAGCCAAATAACCAGATTTACCATCTCGTATATGTAAACGCGAAAAAATCCCTATAGCTTTAAGATGACGCTGCGCACCCATGAGATCAAACCAACGTTTAAAATAAACTCGATCTGGCATATTCTGACCGTTAGCGATCAAGGCCTGCCTGTATCCCTCGACCCAGCTATAGACCTTTTCATCCGACCACTCGATATAGCAGTCTCGTAACAAAGATACTAAATCGTATGTTACAGGCCCCTCAACAGCGTCCTGAAAATCGATAATTCCTGGAGCCTGATCCTTTCGATACATAATATTTCGTGAATGATAATCTCGATGCACAAAGACCTTCGGCTGCTCTAAGGCGGAATCAATTAGATAATCAAATAGAAAAGAGACTAAGCGCTGCGACTCATCATTCAATTTTACGCCCAGTAAGTTTTCCACAAACCATTCTCGGAACAACTCAACTTCTCGACGGAGCAATGCTTCGTCATACAAAGGCAATTCTTTACCCCGAGCAGGCTGACAGCTCTGCATCAACAACAAAGTTTTTAAAGCTTCATCATAGAGCGCATCAACACTTTCATCTGAAAGCTGATCTAAATAAAGATCATCACCAAAATCACCAAGAAGCATAAAGCCTTTAGACAGATCATGGTTGTGAATATGCGGCACAGGAACACCCGTTCGCTCCAATGCAGTCGCCACCTCTATAAATGGACGGCTATCTTCTTTCTCTGGCGGAGCATCCACAGCTATCCAAGTATTATCACCGGATATTGCTCGAAAATAACGTCGAAAGCTGGCATCACCTGATACAGTTTCGAGCTGCCAATTTTGACTATCAAACCCCGAAAATCCCGGCAAAATTTCCAACAACCACTCTTTTAAATCTGTATACCGCAGATCCATCTAAATACGCCCCATAAACCAACTACATGCTTTAACGAGCTATTATGACACTCAGATAACCCAAAAAGGTAGAAGTGATCGGTAATTCATCGCTAATCATTAATTCTTAACTCTCAACAAAAACCCTGCAGAACTCTACACTCACTGCTTAGAATGATTTATCATTCTGCCCCTTATGCTTAATTTCACTGAGGTTCGGCCACAACCGAATTCTTCGGAACCGCTGAAACGGATTTAGTATTTGATGCCCTTCGCTAAACGATCGACATATACGCTAACGCTAGCCATTAGTGCAGCACTAGTATCTAGCTATGCGACTGCAGAAAACAATCCATCTGAACAAGAGATGGCTTGGAGTTGCAGCATGACCAAAGACGGCGAGTGGGATTGCTCTGTTAATGAAGAACTAGTTAATCAAACCGAAGCGGCCAAACAAAAGCCTCAGGAATCAGTCGCCCAACAGCCTGTTTCATCAACACCTAGCTCTGAAGCTACGCCTATTGAAATTAAAACAGCAACACCCGCTGAAGCCGCGCCGATCCCTCGGGTTAGGCAAGAAAACGTTGTTTCGACACCTGTTACAACTCAAACCCGCTCAAGCGTAAAAGCCAAAGCTACTAACAACGGTGTTTGGGACTGTATAGCTGGCGCAAACGGTGAATGGCTATGTAACGATGAAATTGAACAAGCACAGCAGCCTCAGTTAGCCTCTGAAACACCTACACCACAGAACACCCAAACAACAGCTCCAGTTGCCGTTACTCACCAACCTGTTCAAACAGCAGAAGTAATTGGAAGCGAATGGCAGTGTGGCACGAGCCCAAGTGGTGATTGGGATTGCCACAAGGTAAACATACACGCAATCAGCCTGCCTCAATCACAAAGAGGTAGCGGTTCGTCGGAACCATTTTATAACACGGAAAACCCATACTCTCACTTGGATTGGGCATATTACAGAAACCCGCAGGGCCAACAATGTGCTGGGCGTTATATAGAACCTAGTTACCCAATTGCAGGTGACGAACACTTAGAAAACCCGCCGCTATACCTCGAGGCCGACCAGTCATCTACAATCATCGGTGGACTAAGCCGTTTACAGGGTGGCGTGACTATGCGTCAAGGCGGTCGCCGACTCAGCGCTAGCTCAGCAGAATTAGACCAAGTCACAAACAAAGCCCGTCTAGAAGGTAACGTTCAGTTCCGAGAAACTGGGCTATTAATGTTGAGCGATAGCGCTCAGATTGACACGAGCAATTCTCAAGCGATTTTCAATAATGCTCAATATGTAATCCATGAGGACGGCTTCAGAGGGTCAGCTGATCGTATAATACGGTTAGAGGATGAACGCCTACGCATTGAAAACGGTGATTACACATACTGCCCTCCTTTCAGTGATGCCTGGAAGCTAGAAGCCGACAGTATCGTTCTGAATAAAAACAAAGGCATCGGTGAAGCTGAAGACACTGTAATCAGAGTAGGTGGTGTGCCTATATTCTATGCTCCTTACTTTACATTCCCGATAGATGATCGTCGCAAATCAGGTTTCCTTTACCCAAGTATTGGATACAGCACTGATGGTGGCTTAGATCTTGCGGTGCCATACTACTTCAATATCGCACCGAATATGGACGACACACTGACTGCTCGCTATATGGCAGATAGAGGCCTGTTACTAGAAAACGAATTCCGCCATATGAACAAGTGGTCTAGTAACACATTAAATACCGCTTACCTATCTAGCGACAAATCATTTAACGATAACAGATGGTTACTTGGTATAAATCACAAAGGCAACCCTGCAGAAAGGTGGCGCACAAACATTGATTTCAGTGCAGTAAGTGACGATGATTATTTCGAAGATTTGGATACTAACCTAGAAGTAAGTCGTCAAGATCACTTAGATCAACGTGCAGACATCACTTACCGTCATAACAACTGGAGTTTTAGAGCACGCGTTCACGACTATCAAACCATCGATAACGATAGCAAATCGCCTTACAAACGCCTGCCGCAACTGACCCTAAAAGGCGAGAATGCGTTCGGAGACGCCGGCGAATTTAAATACATTGCCGAATACACTCAATTCGATAGAGACTTATCAGGCTTAACCGGTCGTGATCGAATTATAGGCGACCGTCGCTTCATCATGCCGACCGTCAGTTATCTGTGGCAAGCTCCTTGGGGTTACATCAAACCGGAACTATCACTATGGAGCAGCAGTTACAGTTTAGATAATCAGCTATCAAGCCTAGGCGAGAGCCCAAGCGCCTACGTACCCATCCTCAGCCTAGATAGCACTGTAATTTTCGAAAGAGCACTCAGTAGCGGTGGCACACAAACATTAGAACCACGAATTTACGGTTTATACGTGCCAGAAGAAGATCAGGATGAAATCCCTGACTTCGATACATCCGAACCAGATTTTAGCTACAACTCCCTATTCCGCCACAACCGCTTTAGTGGCAAGGACAGAATAGGAGATGCCAAACAGATCTCACTTGGACTCGCAAGCCGCTTTTATGGAAAAGATGGCAACGAGAAAGGCAGCCTGAGCATTGGTCAAGCCTACTATTTTGCCGACCGAAAAGTACAACTAGATCCTGCATCACCAGATTCAACTGAAGGTCAGAGCGATATTGCGACTGAAGCAGTTTGGTATCTAAACCAAAACTTCCGCGCTAGCTTCGATGCGATCTTAGATAACAACGATTTCAGCAATAATGAATCAAACCTGCGCTTACGTTATAACAGCGACCTAGATCATCGGTTTGACTTCAGTTACCGTTATGAAGAAGACACTCGTAAGCAGACAGACTTATCATTCATTTGGCCTCTAAGTGGCAGCTGGACTGCAATGGGTCGCTGGTTACATGATATTGAAGAAAACGATAACCTAGAATCAGCACTAGGCCTCGAATACGAAAGCTGCTGCTGGAAAGTCAGCTTTGCCGGTCGCCGCTGGCTAGACGATAAAGACAATTACGATACAGGCATGTTCCTGAATTTCACCCTAAAAGGGCTTGGATCATTTGGTAGCGGCAGCAATGGCTTCCTAAATGACATTATTGGTTATGAAGAGCGTGAAGAGCACAATGACAAATAAGCTTCGCAAGATACTATTTTCTGCAGCTGTTTTCGGACTACTGATTCCAACATCGCAAGCAACACTGGCTGCGGAAATACCACTGGATCGAGTTGCTGCCGTTGTCAATGACGGCATAATTATGCAAAGTGAATTGGCACAGCGCACCGCTATAGTCAAAGAGCAACTTACCGCCCGGAATACCAAACTACCACCGGAGCACATTTTACATAAACAGGTTTTAAACCGCCTGATTATCGACAGCATCCAAAAGCAATTGGCTGCTAGACAAGGCATTCGAGTAACAGAAGGGCAGCTTGATGCAGCCATTGCACGGATCGCTGCTCAGAACAGCCTTACTTTAGATCAATTCCGCGATGCTCTAATTGCCGAAGGTCGAGATTATAATCAAGCTCGAGAGCAGATCCGCAACGAGATGCTGATCTCCAATGTACAGCAAAGTCTTGTTAACCGAAGAATCCGCGTATCCGAGCAGGAACTAGAAAATTTCCTAAACTCAGCTAGCGGTCAGGAACAGACTTCAGCAGAGTATCTCCTCGGACACATTCTTCTTGCTACGCCATCCCAAGCATCCCCTGAGGCGATTCAGAAAGCGGAGCGCGAAGCCAATGAAGTCTTCAAAAAGCTAAATTCCGGCGCCGATTTTGCTGAGATGGCCGTAGAGTTTTCCGATGCCCCTAATGCTCTTAAAGGCGGTGATTTGGGCTGGAGGAAGGTAAACGAACTACCAGAGGTACTAGGTAATGCGATTCGTAAACTATCTCCTGGCGAATTCAGCAAACCAGTACGATCCCCAAGTGGCTTCCATATTCTTTTAGCGAAGGACAAGCGCGGCGGTGCCGTACAACTAGTGCCTCAGCGCTTAGTAAGTCACATTTTGCTTAAGCCAAGTGAGATTCGCACATCTGAGCAGGCCAAACGCCAAATAACCCAGTTGTACCAACGCATACAATCTGGCGAAGAGTTTGCCACATTAGCCAAAGAGTATAGTGACGACCCAGCAAGTGGCTCTGAAGGCGGCTCTTTAGGCTGGACGCAGGACGGCCAAATGGTGCCAGAATTCGAACAAGTGATGAACAATACTGGTATTGGGCAAGTATCAGTTCCTTTTGAATCACGGTTTGGCTGGCATATTTTGACGGTCCTAGATACGCGCACAGAAGATCTCGGCGCTCAGATGCAAGAGAATCAGGCTCGCGCAGCTATCCGCAAGCGCAAGTACAACGAAGAATTAACTAACTGGTTACGCGAGATCCGCTCTCAGGCCTACGTCGACATTAAGGAGTGATTGCTTGGGTATCAATAGATTAGCAATCACCCCTGGTGAACCCTCTGGCATTGGCCCCGACCTGTGCATTCAAATTGCGCAACAGGGCCATAACCATGAACTGATTGCATTTGCAGATCCTGAACTACTGCGTAAACGCGCAGAACAACTGCAACTGCCGATATCGATTGAACAGTTCGACCCAGAGCTTCCACCGTCGCCTACGCCCGCAAGAACTCTAAAGGTAGTTCCGATTTCACTAAAAGCTGAAGCAATTCCTAGTGAGCTTAATAGTGATAACGCACCTTATGTTCTGGAAACCCTAGCACTAGCCACACAAGCCTGCCTCAATGGAACTTGCGACGCTTTGATCACGGCTCCTGTGCATAAAGGCATTATTAATGATGCTGGCATTCCTTTTAGCGGCCACACCGAATTTCTTGAAGCACTAACAGAAACCAATAAAGTCGTCATGATGCTAGCAACCGAAGGCTTAAAAGTTGCATTAGCAACAACCCACCTTCCCCTTCGAGACATTGCCGACGCGATTACACCCAAATTACTCACTGAAGTAATTGAGGTATTACATCACGATCTAGTAAACAGCTTTGGCATCAAAGAGCCTAACATCCTAGTCACCGGCCTTAACCCTCACGCTGGCGAAGGTGGCCACTTAGGTCGTGAAGAGGTTGAAGTCATAGAACCTACGCTAGATAAACTCAGAGCAAAAGGCATAACTCTCAGTGGCCCTTGGCCAGCAGATACACTATTCACAGACAAGTACCTTGCTAAAGCAGATGCCGTGCTAGCCATGTACCACGACCAAGGCCTTCCAGTGCTAAAATACAAAGGCTTTGGCAAAGCTGTGAATATTACGCTTGGCATGCCTATTATTCGCACCTCGGTAGATCATGGTACTGCATTGGATCTTGCCGGAACTGGAACTGCCGACTCAGGCAGCCTAATGACCGCGATTGAATACGCAGGCATCATGGCTACCCACCGCAATCAAACTACGAACTAATTCATGACTAAAAAACCAGTAGCACACAAAGCCCGCAAGCGTTTCGGGCAAAACTTTTTGCACGATCACGGCGTGATTCGTCGCATTATTCGATCTATTGCACCTCATGAATCAGATCAACTAGTAGAGATTGGCCCAGGCTTAGGCGCACTGACAGAAGAGCTGCTTAGCGAAGCAGGTGCACTTGATGCGATTGAGCTAGATAGAGATCTTCCCCCAATCTTACGCACCAAGTTCTTTAACTACGGTGATAAATTCCGCATTCATGAAGCGGACGCGATGAAGTTTGATTTCTCTCAGCTGCAAAAAGGAGAAAAGAGGCTGCGTATTGTGGGCAACCTTCCATACAACATCTCTACTCAGCTAATTTTCCATCTACTGAGTCATGCTGAGCAAGTAGAAGATATGCACTTCATGTTGCAAAAAGAGGTAGTTGATCGCATGGCTGCTGGACCAGGCGAAAACAATTACGGTCGATTAGGCATCATGGCGCAGTACTACTGTAAAGTTGAGTCACTGTTTGTCGTACCTCCTGGCGCATTTAACCCCGCTCCTAAAGTAGACTCAGCGATCATTAGGCTTACGCCTTACCGTGAGTTACCTCACGTAGCCAAAGATGTTTCACAATTTGAAACCGTTGTACGCACGGCATTCAATATGCGCCGTAAAACGCTACGTAATAATTTAAAACCTTTACTATCTGCAGATGCGCTAGAAGAGATCGGCATCGATCCAGGCTTACGACCTGAAAAGCTTCCTATCTCAGACTTTGTTCGCATTAGTAACTACCTTACAGATCAGAAAGGTTAAATAAGGCATTTATGGAAACTATAGACCTAGGTAACAACGTCAATATCGACGTAGAAACCAACTATCTGGCCCAACAATCTGATCCAGACAGCAAACGCTTTGTTTTTTCTTACAAAATTACGATCACCAATCATAATGATATGCCGGTCCAGCTTCTTAACCGCCATTGGCTAATTACCGATGGTAACCAGCACATCCAAGAAGTTCAGGGCGAAGGCGTTGTGGGCGAACAACCTGTGATTGATCCAGAATCGAGTTACTCCTATACAAGCGGTGCAGTATTAGCCACCAGCGTCGGCAGCATGCAAGGCCACTATGAAATGAGCACCGATGAAGGCACTCAATTTAAAGCACCTATTGCAGCATTCACTCTAGCAAGACCTAACGCATTGCACTAAACACAGGCAACCAGTATGGCGACCTATGCGATTGGCGACATCCAAGGGTGCTACGACGAATTACAAGCCCTACTTAAAATTATTAACTTTACTAACAGCGACCATTTATGGATCGCTGGAGACCTCGTTAATCGCGGCCCGAAGTCACTAGAAACCTTAAGGTTTCTTCGCGATTTAGGTGACCGAGCAACCTGCGTTCTGGGAAATCATGATTTACACCTTCTCGCCGTCCACTATGGAGCAACAACCTGCAAACGCAGCGATACTCTGGATGAAATATTAGAAGCACCAGACCGTATTGAGCTAATGCATTGGCTAAGTAAGCAAAAGCTAATCGCGCATGACAAATCACTTAACGTGGTAATGGTTCACGCAGGTATTCCGCCTTGCTGGACTATTCGTAAAGCCCGCAAACGCGCAAAAGAAGTAGAAAAAGTTCTGCAAAGCGACCAAGCCAAAACTTTTTTCAACCACATGTATGGCAACAAACCCGATCTATGGAGTTCTGACTTAAGTGGTTGGGAACGCTTACGCCTTATTACGAACTATCTAACACGCATGCGCTTTTGTAGCACTGAAGGGCAATTAGATTTCTCAGCCAAAGGCTCACTCGCATCACAACCCGAAGGCTACCAGCCTTGGTTTAAAGCTCCACGAAAAGACCCGGGAGAAATCGAAATTCGTATTCTATTTGGCCACTGGGCTGCATTGGAGGGGAATGCCGATGCTGAGCATGTCTTTGCGCTTGATACAGGCTGTGTTTGGGGCAACAGATTAACCGCCCTTCGCATAGAAGACCATCAACTTTTTAGTGTTCCCGCACAAGGCAAAAAAACAAAGCCATCTCCGACATCCACTTATTTAAGCAACAGGTAACTTTTATGAGTCATTTTGAGTGTATCGATTCTCCAAAAGCAGCAGCGTTGATCAAAGACGGTGCCCAGGTTGCCGACATTCGAGATCCCAACAGTTTTGCGCAAGGCCACATTAGTGGGTCTTACAATCTTAGTAATGAAAATCTACATGATTATATAGCTGCAGCCGACATGGATAAGCCTCTACTCGTATGCTGTTATCACGGCATAAGCAGTCAACAAGCTGCTCAATTCTTAGTTGAACAAGGCTTTGATGAAGTCTATAGCATCAATGGTGGTTTTGAGGCATGGCGCGTAGAACAACCAGACCTGTGCGAAATAGCTTAATGAAGATCTATTTAGTGGGCGGCGCAGTTAGAGACAAGCTATTAGATTTCCCTGTTTACGATAAAGACTGGGTAGTTGTAGGCTCCAGCCCTGAAGAGATGATCGAACAAGGCTTTCAACCTGTAGGTCAAGATTTCCCCGTGTTTATTCACCCCCAATCGGGTGAAGAATATGCACTAGCGCGAACAGAAAGAAAATCAGGCAAAGGCTATACCGGCTTTGAATATAACGCCGATAAAGCAATCTCTTTGGAAGAAGACCTTCTACGCCGAGATCTAACCATTAATGCCATGGCAATGGACGATCAAGGCACAATCCATGACCCCTACAAGGGCCAGGAAGATTTAAAGCAAAAAATCTTACGTCATGTATCCCCGGCATTTTCAGAGGACCCTCTGCGTGTTTTGCGTGTGGCACGTTTTGCCGCGCGCTACCATCATCTAGGGTTTAGCGTAGCTGATGAAACCTTAGCATTAATGAGGGAGTTAGCTAAAGGCGATGAGTTAGAACACCTGACCCCTGAAAGGGTATGGAAAGAGTTCGAACGCGCATTAACCGAACCTTCTCCATGGGTATTTTTAGAACTACTCCAAAAAACAGAAGCGATACAAAAAGTTCTTCCTGAGCTAAAAAATACAATATCGAAACCAGACTGGGCTACAAACTTTATTCGCTCAACACAAACAGCTAAGGATGCTGATTGCCGGTTTGCCTGCTTGACCGCTCTGGATAATGAGATAGTGCTGACCGCTTTTTGCGATCGATTAAGAACGCAAAAATCGGTAAAAGAGCTGGCTTCACAGTGTCAACAACAGCACCAGAACCTTAGTCAATTCGATAAGTTATCCGCAGAAGACAGACTGCAGACTATCCAAGCCCTTGACCTGATTCGCCGACCACAGCGCTTAGAAAAACTATTGATTTGTGTAGATGCTCTGCACTCAAAACCTGACTATAAATCACTAGCTGGAATATTAGATTCTATAAACCAAATTCAGCCTGCCAACCTAATCAAGCAAGGCTTTAAAGGGCCTGAATTGGGCAAAGAGATACAGCGTCTACGCCTTGATATATGCAACCAAAATCACTGAAGGGCATCAAATGAACACCAACACTACTGCAATAAAAGTGGCACTAATAACTGGCGGTGCACGTAGAGTTGGTGCAACAACAGCCTCAACACTTCATGCAGCAGGATATACGGTAGCCATTCACTACCGAGACTCAACTAAAGCAGCTAAAGCGTTACAAGAAAAGCTAAACCAATTACGCCCGAACAGTGCTTTTATCTTTTCTGCAGACCTGAACAGCATGCAACAAGTTGAACAATTAGCTGAATATTTAAAGGCTAAGTTCGGCAAACTCGATTTACTGGTTAATAATGCCTCATCCTTCTACCCAACGCCGATCGAGCAAAGCACTCAGAAGCAATGGGACGACTTAATAAATTCCAATCTTCGTGCCCCCTACTTCCTAACAGCCTCACTAAGCAAATTGCTTCGTCAAAACCATGGCTGCATTATCAATATGATCGATATTCACTCACAACGTGGGCTACCCGGCTATCCAATTTATTCAATTGCAAAAGCGGGTTTAGAGATGATGACTAAGTCTCTGGCTAAAGAATTAGCACCCGAGGTAAGAGTTAACGGCGTTTCACCCGGCGCAATTTTATGGCCAGAACAAGAACTAGAAGAAGATCAGAAGCAAAGTATTTTGGATAAGACGCTACTGAATCGTATAGGCTCACCGGAAGATATAGCACAAGCAATAGTATTTCTTGCTTCTGCAGAATATATTACCGGCCAAGTGCTCGCGGTAGATGGCGGAAAATCCTTATTCAGCCACTAACTTTTTTAAAGCTTAAAACACACAAGGTAATGACCGGCCTTGCCATAGAAAGTCGATCGGCCACAACTTCTGCCGATCCTTATCATAATCAGACCACATTTCTAAATATGTCACACCCATCTCAGGGTGAGGCACCTCTGCTGCTATCTCAGCCAAGGGCCACAAGACAAAAGCATTCTTAGTAATTTCATCTCGAGGTAATTGCACCCCATAATGTATACCGACTAAATCATCATAAGTAAGAATATCGATATCGAGGGTACGACCGCTAAATTTCGGCCCCTTGCGGCAACGACCATTATCATCTTCTATCTTTTTCAGTAACGGAGATAGTTTAGCTAATGGCAAATCAGTAACGAAACCGGCAACTAGGTTATAGAAGTTATCCCCAACAAACCCTACCGCTTCACTCTCATACACACTAGATATACTCAGCTCGCCAAAATGCTTATACAAGGCATCCAGCGCCTGCGAGATATAATGCTCTCTATCGATATTACTACCAATACTGACATAGACTTGAGCCATCTTAACTACGAACTCCGCGCTCGATGATAACACCAACATCTTTTGCCTGCGGCACAGCTCCTGGCTTACCTAAACGTAAGCGCAGCCATTTCACACCGAATTCAGTCATCACGATCTCAGCAATCTGCTCAGCCATGGTTTCGACCAACTGAAATTCACTCTGCTCTATAAATTCAATCAATCGATCTGACACCGTTTTATAGTTAAGCGTATTATCAACATCTTCAGTATTTGCTGCCTGACGGATATCAGTACCCATATCCAAATCAAGATTTATTCGTTGACGAATCTCTCTTTCCCAATCATAGATACCTATAATCGTTTCAACTTCTAACTCTCGAATGTAAACTAAATCCATACTCAACCTTTGGATATCGAATGACCGAATCGGCAACAATGGCCTTCGGGCTAATTTTTCTAGCTTACCTGCTGGGTTCTATACCCACAGCAGTGCTAGTTTGTCGTGCACTCAACCTTCCAGACCCTCGCCAACGAGGCTCTGGTAATCCCGGGGCAACCAATGTGCTCAGAATTGGTTCTAGAAAAGCGGCCTTTTTTACACTACTAGGGGATATCAGCAAAGGCTTAGCTGCATTATGCCTTGGGCTACTTTTGCAGATTTCGCAAACAGAACTATCATTCTGTTTACTTGCCGCTGTAGCCGGACATATTTTTCCTATTTTTTCGCCATTGAAAGGCGGTAAAGGCGTTGCAACAGCATTTGGTGCTTGTATCGCTCTTTATTGGCCCATCGCAATTATACAGTTAACCATCTGGGTGATTACGGTATCGCTTAGCAAGATCTCCTCACTAGCCTCAATTGCCGCGGCACTAATAACTCCAGTTTTCACATGGATAATCGCTCCAAGCTACTCGCTTCCTCTCACCATCCTTTGCCTATTACTCCTTTATAGCCACCGCAAAAATATTAAAAAGTTACTAAACGGTGAAGAACCTAGACTTTAAATAGAATCGAGTGTGTCTAAAGGCCAACGAGGCTTAGTAGTAATAACCAGATCACTTTGCTGTCCAGCCAGCAAACGCTGACAACCAGCAAACGCAATCATCGCGCCATTATCTGTACAAAACTCAGGACGGGCATAAAACAACTCCGACCTTTCTTTCTCAACCATGACTTCTAAGCGCTCGCGCAAACGCTGGTTAGCACTTACACCGCCCGCAATCACCAGCTGCTTAAACCCGGTAGCCTGCAAAGCACGGCGACACTTAATTGCCAAAGTATCAACAACCGCTTCTTCAAATGCAGCAGCGATATCACATACTGTTTGAGAATCAATATTGCCGTCAGCGTCTCGATGATCGTTAGCTGTATTTAATGTAAAGGTCTTTAAACCAGAGAAACTAAAATCCATGCCCGGCCTGTCTGTCATTGGACGTGGAAAACGAAAACGTTGACGATCACCCTGCTGTGCGTGCTTAGCAATTAGCGGCCCACCCGGGTAATCCAAACCGAGCATTTTTGCTGCTTTATCAAAAGCCTCACCCGCGGCATCATCTAAAGACTCCCCTAATAACTCGTATTGACCAATACCATCAACACGAACGAGTTGGGTATGCCCACCGGAAACCAGCAACGCTACAAACGGAAACTCGGGTGGATTCTCTTCCAGCATTGGCGCGAGTAAATGACCTTCCATATGATGCACACCAATTGCCGGCTTACCCCATGCCAATGCAATAGCTCGGCCTGTTGAAGCGCCAACCATTAACGCTCCGATAAGACCTGGTCCGGATGTATAAGCAACAGCATCTACATCCCCTTTTTGAAGGCCTGCTTTGGCAAAAGTCTCGTCCAATAAAGGCAGCAACTTACGTACATGGTCACGAGAAGCCAATTCAGGTACCACACCACCGTACTCAGCGTGCATTTTCACCTGACTATATAAAGCATCACCAAGCAGACCCTTTTCACTGTCATAAATTGCTACTCCTGTCTCATCACAAGAGGTTTCAATCCCCAGTACGCGCATCGTTTACTCACTTCACTAACATGATGACGGCTATTATACCTGCCCCCCTTAAAACCTGCACCGAAAATACCCAACAAACCGATTATCTGCTTTACTTCACTATGTGAAACGAATAGAATTTTGCGCCTTGCCATAAAACCGTCTGTTTTTTGGCGAGATAATTTTGTGGATTAACTAAACAATTTAAGGTTTGTTCAAACATGCCAGCTGTAAAAGTTAAAGAAAACGAGCCATTTGATGTAGCTCTGCGTCGTTTCAAACGTTCTTGCGAAAAAGCAGGTATTCTAGCTGAAGTTCGTCGTCGCGAATTTTACGAGAAGCCAACATCTGTTCGTAAGCGTAAAGCAGCAGCAGCTGTAAAACGTCACGCTAAAAAAGTATCTCGCGAAAACGCTCGTCGCGTTCGCCTATACTAATCCACGCGATTTAGATCCCATCCAGAGGAAGGTTAGTCATGTCAGAGTTGAAGCAGCAAATCACTAATGAGATGAAAGCTGCAATGCGCGCTAAAGAAAAAGAGCGCCTAAAAACTATTCGCATGATGCTAGCCGAACTAAAGCGCATCGAAGTAGATGAACGCATTGAACTGGATGACACTAGAGTACTGGCGGTGCTAGACAAAATGTCTAAGCAGCGCCGTGACTCGATTTCGCAATTTGAAGAAGCGGCACGCATGGATCTTGCAGATGCTGAGCGACAGGAGCTGGAGGTGATTAAAACTTTCCTGCCGCAACCGCTAACTGATGAGGAAATTGCAGACCTCGTTAAACAAGCTGCAGAGCAATCCGGCGCACAATCCATGCAAGACATGGGCAAGGTTATGGGAATCCTTAAACCTCAAATTCAAGGTCGCGCCGACATGGGAACAGTATCCAAACTCGTCAAGTCTCAATTATCCAGTTAAACTGCCGCTGAGACCCTTTCAGCTGCAACGATAATGGCCGGACGTATACCCCAAAGCTTTATTGACGACCTGCTTGCCCGCATCAATATTATTGATGTGCTAGATGGTCGTGTCCAAAAACTAAAGCGCGCTGGAAAAAACTACTCAGGCCTCTGTCCGTTCCATAAAGAAAAAACACCTTCTTTTAGCGCCAACCAAGAAAAACAGTTCTATTACTGCTTCGGCTGCGGCGCAGGTGGAAATGCCATTAGCTTTTTAATGGAATACGAAAATCTAAATTTCCCTGAAGCTGTTGAAGAACTCGCCAAAGCCGCAGGCATGGAAGTCCCTAAAGATGACAATCCCCAACAGCGCGAAAAAGAGCAGCAACTTAAAAAACTATACGATTTATTAGCTAATGCCGCTCAATTTTATGAAGATCAGCTTAAAAGCCACAACACGCGACAAGATGCCGTCAACTATCTGCAAACGAGAGGATTGACAGGCCAAGCAGCCAAAGCATTTTCCATCGGCTTTGCCCCTTCTGGCTGGGATAACATCCTTAAACACCTAGGCAAAAGCGATGCAGATCAAAAGCTATTAGAAGAAGCCGGGTTACTGATACACAACGAAGATCGTGATAGCCATTATGATCGCTTCCGCAATCGAATAATGTTCCCGATTCGGGATCAAAGAGGCCGTACAATAGGTTTTGGTGGGCGCGTACTGGGCGATGACAAACCCAAATACTTAAACTCCCCCGAAACCCCGACTTTCCATAAGAGCAGAGAACTTTACGGGCTTTATGAAGCTCGTAAACACAGCAACAAGCTTGAACGCTTAATCATTGTTGAAGGCTATATGGATGTAGTTGGCCTCGCACAGTTTGGCATTCACTATGCTGTAGCAACACTAGGTACAGCAACAACCGCACAACACTTAGAAAGACTATTCAAACTCGTCCCTGAAGTTATATTCTGCTTCGATGGTGATCATGCCGGGCGAGAAGCCGCGATGCGTGCACTAAAAACAACACTTCCGGTTATCGAAGATGGTAAAGAAGCCCGCTTTCTCTTCTTACCTGACGGCGAAGATCCGGACAGCCTAGTACGCCAAGAAGGAACTCTCGCCTTCACGGAGCGACTAGATAGCGCTTTACCACTTTCCGAGTTTTTCTTTAATAGCCACTCTGAACAAGCTGACCTAAACAGCATGGATGGTCGTGCTAGATTCAGTACAGAAGTACTACCTGCAATAAACTCAATGAAACCGAGTTTGTTGCAGCAGATGATGCTCGACCGAATTTGTGAATTAACCAACCTTTCGCTTGAACAGATACAAACTACGGTTAACTTTCACGAGTCAGTACAAACACATAGACCAGCCCCCGCTGCAGTTTCAGAGTACGACTACTCTGAATCATCAAACTATGAAGATTCGCAACCCTACGACTATGCCAATTATAGCAACGAAGGTCATAGCTACGAAGCCCATAGCCATGAAAGCACCCAATACCAACCAAGAAAGAAACAATTTCGCAGCCCTCGCAATAATAGCAGCGAACTGTCTTTCGAACAGAAACTGATCGCCCTATTACTTCACTATCCGCAACTGGCGTCAGAGCACCAATTTCCTGAAACACTCAAGAGCAATACAGACGTAAATTCTAAGCTTTTGGCTCAGTTAGTGACCTATTACAAACAAAACCCAACCGCATCACTTGGACAATTGGTTGTCGACTGGCGTGAAGATGAAACCCTTTCGCAAACGATCGTTGAACTTTACGAAATATCTACCTCTTTAGAAATCACTTCCGAAGAGATCGCCCGAGCCTACCTTAAAGATGCTCAGCATGGTCTAACACTAAAGGCATTAGAACAAGAGATCTCACTTCTGCAGAAGAAGCACACCCTTTCCAAAGAAGAGAAAATAAAACTAGTTGAATCTATGCACCAACTTAATCAACTAAAGACAACCAGCAAGACCTAAGCTACCAATTACCGCTCTTAGCAAACCTTATAACAGTTTCAACATCTCTCCCCTTGAAAAACAAACCACCAATCACCATATATAGCATCATAAACCACTGAATTTTCGGCAAGTCGCTGAAAAACAGTCTATTTTTAACAGATGACAGTCTCTAGCTTGCACAGCCTTTTCCCTAGCATGTTGCTAACTACATCGCTATAATGGCCTGCTCGATTTTCATCCACTTTTTCTAGTCAGGGTCCTATGTCCGATACTTCTCAGCAACAGCAGTCTCGCCTTAAGGAATTGATCGCCCGCGGCAAAGAGCAGGGTTACCTAACCTACTCTGAGGTAAATGACCACCTACCGCAGGATATTGCCGATCCAGATCAGGTTGAAGATATCATCCGCATGATCAATGACATGGGTATTTCCGTGTCTGAAGAAGCACCCGATGCTGAAACACTACTGATGACCGAAGGTGATTCAGCTGATGATGCCGACGAAGAAGCCGTTGCAGCGCTAGCAGCAGTAGAGTCAGATGCTGGCCGTACAACCGATCCAGTGCGCATGTATATGCGTGAAATGGGTACTGTTGAGCTTTTAACTCGTGAAGGCGAGATCAGCATTGCAAAACGCATTGAAGAAGGCCTACGTGAAGTAATGTCTGCCGTAGCCTGCTTCCCTGGCACAGTTGATGCCATCCTTGAAGCATACAAATTAACCGCTGAAGAGGAAGGTCGCCTAAGCGACATTTTCAGTGGTTATATAGATGCAGACGATGATGAAGAAATCCCGACTGCGACTATTACGGATCCAGATGCCGAGATAGAAGACGACGAGGACGATGAGGACGACGAAAAAGAGAAAGGTCCAGACCCAGAAGAAGCAGCTCGCCGCTTTGGCTTAATTAAAGAGCACTTCGATGCCCTTCACCTAGCTCTAGAGAAACAAGGTCGTGACAGCAAAGAATTCGGCGATTCCCAAGTACTTCTGAGCGAAGCATTTGCTCCGATCAAGCTTTCTCCTCGTTACTACGAAGCAATCGTTGGTCAAGTTCGCGATACTATCGATGAGATTCGTAAACAAGAACGCACCATCATGCGCATCTGCACACAGCGTGCAAAAATGCCACGTAAGACATTCATCAAAGAATTTCCTGGTAACGAAACAAACCCTGATTGGTTTAAAGAAGTTATCGAGTCCGGTTCTGATTACTCTCGAGCGATCAAAACCAATTTGATTGAGCTTAAACGTGCTCAAAAGAAACTTATCCAAGCAGAGATTACTACTGGTATCAGCCTAGCTGAGATCAAAGAAGTTAACCGTCGCATGTCGATCGGTGAAGCTCGAGCACGGCGAGCTAAGAAAGAGATGGTTGAAGCCAACCTACGTCTTGTAATCTCTATCGCTAAGAAATATACAAACCGTGGCCTACAGTTCCTAGATCTGATCCAGGAAGGTAACATCGGCCTAATGAAAGCTGTTGATAAGTTTGAATACCGCCGCGGTTATAAGTTCTCTACATATGCAACTTGGTGGATTCGACAAGCGATTACACGATCAATTGCCGACCAAGCACGTACAATCCGTATCCCAGTTCACATGATCGAGACGATCAACAAACTGAACCGTATCTCTCGCCAGATGCTTCAGGAAATGGGGCGCGAAGCTACACCTGAAGAACTTGCTGAACGCATGGAAATGCCTGAAGACAAAGTTCGCAAAGTACTTAAAATTGCTAAAGAGCCGATCTCCATGGAAACACCAATCGGTGATGATGAAGATTCAAGCTTAGGCGATTTCATTGAAGACGTAACTATTTCTTCCCCTGTTGATTCAGCAACAGGAGAAGGTCTGCGTGAAGCAACTCGTGAAGTACTAGCAGGCTTGACAGTGCGTGAATCCAAAGTACTTCGCATGCGCTTCGGTATCGAGATGAATACGGACCACACTCTTGAAGAAGTTGGTAAACAGTTCGACGTAACACGTGAACGTATCCGTCAGATCGAAGCAAAAGCACTACGTAAACTACGTCACCCAAGCCGCTCTGAGCACCTGCGCGGCTTCCTAGACGAATAGTAAATTCTTTTAAATCAAACTCTTGTGCCCATGAAACCATATCGGTATTATGGGCACCCTTCTTGGGGCCTATAGCTCAGTTGGTTAGAGCGCTCGACTCATAATCGATCGGTCGCAGGTTCGAGTCCTGCTAGGCCCACCATTTCCTTACCCTTTCTACTTGTTTACTTTTGCTGATAAATTCCTGAGCTTTACCTGTTAGCAAAAACGAACCCGCAGCAGGTAGCTTGCCTGCTACAAGATTTATTTGATTATCCAGCTTTTATCTCCTGTACGAAGTTGCTGACTAACCCACTTAAATTTCAGAGCTGTTCGGAAGCTAAGTGAGCATATTGCCCTGTGTTTGATAGCTATGTTGTCCGAGTCGTTTTTGCACTTCATACAAAGTTGCTGAATTGTTAATCACTATGCTTGCGAAAGAATGTCTCAAATCATGAATTATCAGATGATCCATGCATCCTGCTCTTTCTTTGATTCGAGCGAAGACTTTCTTTGGCTGAGACATGATTTGCTGTCTTACCTTTCAGGAAAGCTCTAAGGATTACCGGAACGCCTGTTATGTTTTTGGTCTTCGAGTATGGAAATAGCTTCACCATTCAGTAGTACAGTTCTCGAATAGCCTGCCTTGATATGCGGCAAGAACAGTGTTGCTCCCTTATCGGTGTATTAAAGGTCTTTCCACTTAGCATTCAGCATGCCCACCAACACACATCCCTCTAAGCAGAGCAAGCTTCAGCAAAATTTGGCGGTAGCATTAGCCTCTTTCTCACATGCTGTCAGGAATCGCGCCACTTGCTCTTTGCTGAATAATACAATCAGTTAATTACTCCCCTTCAGCTTCTTGATATGTTTTGTGGGTAGGTTTACATGCAACCACACTCACAAGCCAATCTGAACATCTGATGGATCAAAGATAATACCCAATTGCCCGTTGCTGGCTTAGACTCCTTTTTACTGCCCAGCAGCCTCTGTACGGCCACTTGATGATATGATGAAGCCTTGAATATCCCGAAATTTGATAAAGATGGTTGTTGAGACTGCCTATTTCATTGTGCGCTATATGCTTGTTGGCGCATGCATAGGGGTAAAACGCTATTCAGCAAACTGACGTAATGCCAAGACTGCTAGCCCTAACATTTCTTGCCTACTATGGGTCAATGTGTTGGATATCAACTTTTTGAGCTCATTGGCTTTCAGCCGCGCTTCTTTTACATCGAATGGCCCGTGCTCTCCGATCAGAATGGCTTTCTTCCTACCAAAGATCAAGCAACGCAGCAAGTAACGATTTCTTCCTACTCTGTTCTCGGTCAGACGTAGCCCGGTGAAGGCTTCATCTAATATTCCACTTCCCTGCTTACCCTTTCTGGTGATGCAATTGGGAGTTAATCAATTAGTTTCTTGCTGAACTTGAAACGACACTGTAACGACATAGTAGTCTCCTCAGTGCATTCAGGTAGGGATTCACTTCTTGTGAAAAGGTAAAAAAATGGCAAAGCTATTAGGCGCTAAATGGACATCTAATTAATTCCATGTGCAGCAAGCTCTAACAAACTTCTTCGTAGTGTTCGGGTAGGAATGATGAGATATTTGTTTTGTCCGTTACGGCAGATTTGCTCTTCTGTTTCTTGGATAGAAGCAGTTCCGGCTACTTACTGGGTTCTGTATCTATCTCGTGCTGAAACTTACTCCTATCATGAGGTTTTAATAAGCCAGCCTAGCGAAGGACTGAAGCCAAGAAGCTGAAATCTTTAGTACTCATTCAAATTGAAAGGAAGAATTGAAAGATCTAGATCTGAATAAGGTGCCGAGTTGGCAGCCACCTAAACATGTCTAGATTGGCTATACAGGAATCCACTCAGCCAACTAGTAGCCTCCTGAACTGTTCGCGCTAATTCTAAGCTGTATTTCTCCTGTCTCCGTATGCTTCGCTAGTTAATAGTCGAGAAAGCAGCCGGTGCATTGAGCATTTCTCCACTTTCTTTTCACAGTACTTCAATAGGAAGGTCTTAATTGCAGATGGGCATATATGGTGTTCTGACCAGAGCACTATCGTAATATTTGTTTCAATTGGATTAGTTACGGGTAATCATGAGCTGTTGGTGATTTGCGAATAGTGCCAATTTCGTTCAGGGCAGGGTAGTGTAAGGAGAAAGGAAGTTCGTACGCGACGCCCTGTCGCTTGCTGAAAGGTAGAGAAATTGGTCTTGTTTACGTTTCTAGGATATATAAGGTTAAGAGCTAGTTATCTTTTTTTCTTCGGTGTGTAGGCATGGTAGTAGGAGCTTACTCTTTCTATGAAGGTTCCGTTTCTTAAGAAGGATTTTTACAAGAATCTTCTGGTCCATTTCCCGTATTTTAGTCAGAGGTTATCGGTTGACTCTATTTGAACTGATGGCATCTTTGTAAATAATCGGATTGATGTCATCCTCAGTGTATGACTTAGCTCATAGCATCAAGATATTAGAGGTTTGATCTGAGCTCTGCGAGTGACTCAACAGAACCAGCGGCGTCATCTCAACTATTGAAATCAACCAGTTAATGGATTCTGTGTTCTGATTAACCAACTCCTTATGCCCATAGCTCCTTACTTGTTCCATGATAGTTTTATCCAGGCTTTTATTAACTCATTCGAATAGAGATGAATGATGACATTAAATTCCGAATTGTGATGAATCACCATCCGGGTAAACCTGTAATTCTATGACAGCATAAAAATATTTTACTCAACTCTAACCATCTTATAGACGCTTCAGTGCAATCTTTACCCTTAACAAACTAGTTAGTGACTATCAGTTAGGTAAGTTTTGATTTTAGACTAGAAGGTGACGATCCGTTACATCTGATTGATCAAAGCCTATGACTTATGAGATAGATTAGTTCTAACTAGATATGGACCGAAGTGAAAGGGCACTGTAGGAGCGTATACTTTAAACTTCGTTGATAATGCTAGAAAAAGCAGATATTGTTCACCTAATATCCGTAAACTTATAAGTCGAGCGCTCTTACCTGACGAGCTAGAGCTCATGTTCTTGAGGGCAAATCATACTAAAATCTGACATATAAACCAAGAAGCGGTAAAAAACATCTAAAAGCCACAAAACTAATCACATAACCAATCAAATCTACAAAGCGTTCATAACACTCAATATCCAGATTAGCAACTGACCTAATACACATAAATTTATAGGAGCCTTACAACTAATCGTAAACTTATTTCAGGGCTTCACTCGGCTATAAATAAAATCAGCAGAAGTCTAAAGCAAACAAAAATAGATAACAGATAGAAAATTAAACAAAATCAAAAGTGATCATAAAAACCAAAGACTCGGATCACCATAATTAGCAAATGGTTTTAGAGTTCTAAAAAATTAAAACTCTTACAAACAAAACTTATTAGTTTTAAATTTATAGAGATAGTACCAACCACAAATCCCTAACGATATTATTATATGCAATGGAGCAAACCTCATTCGGTAAAGCGTTCCAACATTAGTTACGACCAAGGAATATACAAATATCGTGAGTACAGAGATTGTCAAACAACTAAATATGAACTTAAATTTAGCACCCCTAACCCATAAAAGTCCTAAAAAACCAAAAAAAGAAAAATAAGCCACAGTCATTTCTATGCTACTCAGGGCCTTCTTAATACTACCACCATTAGACTTACCTTCACTTAACCAAGTATTGGGGAAAGGAGCTGCAAGACCTACCAAGAGCGCTTTGGGTGTATAAAGCACTAAATCAGTCCATGTACAATAATTTACATCTAAATCAATATTACTTCCTGCAGATCGATTACTCATAAATCTACGGCGAGTATCATAAAGTTTACTAAGTAATTTATCTGATAAAGATAATCCAAAAACACCGGGATCAACATTACAACCCTTAACCATTTGAGTATTTGCAGTTTTCTGATCTAGTTCCGCGGTTTTTGTGTCATAAATATTAACATTAAAGCCCTTAACTGCATTTGTTGGCAAACTATCAATTGCAAAAAAAATAAATACAACAAAAGCTAGAGTAAAAAGCTCTCTATAAGATCCGAAAGTACGCGCCACTATAAAATTTAAAGCAACACCAACTAATATCACCCCACCCCCTAGCAATAAGATCTTAAGCAAATACGGCCTAACAAACCATACTGATAACCCTGCCAATACAGTCAACAAAACCACTTCAAAAAACACAGTTTTATTAGTAATTGATTGAAAATAGATTTTAGAATAAACATAAACAATTGCGCTAAAAGAAAACAAGCAAAAAATATCTTTATGAATTTGCCCGTAAACCATAACACTACTTGGAAATAACACTAAGGGGAGGAGAGAAAATATTGCAATTTTAACAGGTACCAAATTGATCAATGATCGAACCAAAAAATAAACCGAAAGAGCAAAAAGAAAAGCATTAAAGGGAATTATTATCCAAGGCTTACTAATTCCAGTTAACATGTAAATTACGGTTGCATATGCTATCGATCCTTGTCCACGCGGCCTAAGTTCGATATTATTCCAAAATCCTGTATCGTGAATTTGACCCAAGAGCTCTACAGCTCTTACATGAAAAGCAAAGTAGTCTGAACCTTTTAATAACCCGTCTCCGGCATGCAATGAAGGTAGTAAAGGCAAAACAAACAACTGTAAAGCTAATGCTGCAATCACAGTATATATAAAAGCAAAGACAGCAAACTTATATTCAACAGAAAAACCATTCCCCCCTGAATATTTCATCACAATCACACCATCAGTTAATAATTTAAAATTTAATGATCAAATTATTTATACGAAAAAACCACAGGGTAAAATATAGACACTAATAAAAGCCATTAATGTCTATATTTAAGCTAATAAACATACTTAAATGGAAGTTTATTTTTCAGCAAGCACAGCGAGATGTGAACTTGCATTCAATTTACGAACCAGCCCCTGAATAGTAGCTAAATATTCCTTATTATCGATATCTAAAATATCGGAATATTCAGATCCTTCTGCAACAAAGTTTTTGACAATATCAATATCAAAATTACCTGGTGTTGATATATCCGAAACATTTAAACCAGATCGCAAAATAAAGTGAGCAATATTCTGTGTTGAGAAACCTTGAAGATGCATTGGCGGAAAAATACCATGCGCTAAAGGTCTAAAGTCATTATAATTTAACGCCTTGTTATCTAAACCTAAAATATTTGGCGTATGAAAATATGTTTTCCCGCCTTCTGAAAGTAGAGAAGCAATCGATTTCATAAATAGAAATGGGTTTTGCAAATGCTCAATCAACTCAAAGTGAAGAACCAAATCAAATGTATTAGAGTTAAGTTTAGTAAAATCTTCTGCTGATGAATGATGAAGCTTAACCTTATCAGATATTGGCTTGGAAATTGCCTCTTTATCAATATCAATTCCGACTAGCTCAACACGTTCCTGCAATGATTCAGAATCTAATATCTCATATAATTCGTGCAGAAAAACACCTGAATTACAGCCAACTTCTAATATTTTGATATCATCTTTATAAGACAGAAAACCTTTAATTAACGCTAAAACAAACTCGGTTCTCTCACTGAGAATAATACCTTTTTGCCCAACTCTAGATTTTAATAAGCTTCCTAATTGGCGATTACATTTGCAGTTATTATAATAATAATCTAGAGCTTCCATTGGTGGGCATGGATTAACGAACAAGGACGAACAACTATTACATTTTGCAACTCCATACCGCCCATCAAAAGGAGGCTGACTTATATAAGAACTAGAACCGCAAAATGGACAATCTCTAATATAGAAGCTTTCAGAGAACTTATCAAAAACTTCACGACTATCTTCTATTCTTTGTTGGTAAATAGTCTGCGCTTGTTCTACCGTTCGATTTTCTTTTAAGAAAGAAACATAGTTTGCTTTATTAAGCATAGTTTGCACCTACTAAATTAACCACTAATTAATTAAACCTTCAGGATTCATAAACATTTATTACAATAACCCGTCTATCAATGTCATATTTAATATTTGAAACACTATGCCAGCTCACATCATTCTTTATAAAGCAAGCACATATATTTGGCCTATATTCTGCAACATAGAAAGGCTCATGAACTGTATAAAAATCTTCTATTTCATTTTCATCAAGTAACGGACCATGAAACCTTCTCCAAGGCTTTTTATCTTGGCGGCTTTTATGAAAAACAGTACCAAAATTTCTTTTAATATCGGGACAATATTCTTCTTCTGCTAAGTAATAAACAAAACTAAGCCTCTTGGTTTTAGCATCTGTATGAGGAGATATAAAGCTATTCTTATTTAAGATAGAATACTCTACTTCAGATGAATAAAAACTAATCGGCAGCCTAAGCACCCTACAAAGCTTCCTAAATATTCGAAAGAATATATTTTTTGTATTAAAAACATAAACCTGATGTTTTTTAGTTTCAAAATACGGCAAATGTGTTTTTTTAAACCAATTGTAAAATTCTCTAGATAGAATTGCTAAACAGAAGCTCTTAAATGTACCAGCTGTAAGCTTATCAACATTATGACCACCAATTGTTCTTCTAAGCTTTCCACCCTGCCCCTTTAATTCATAGTCATAATCATCTTTAAGCTTCATTTCCTGAACAAGATCAGCATAGGCTTCTTCATTAATAAGATTTGATATTTCAAATAAGACAAAAGGCTCATCTAAATATAATGAAGAATCTTTCAAATTATTAGGCAAGGTCAATGTAAGGTCTTTACCTTTTACTTTGTAGCTTTCCATTTCCGATTATAACCTTATAAAAATAAGAATCATCTTAAGAGCTAAATAATTCTGCCTAGCTCGTATTATAAAAAAGGCAGCATATAAACTACTGGTATAGATTATCTTTAATACCACATTGAGGCTGATAACCATTTACGTGTCGAAGCAAGGTTTCCCTTATAGTTTCATGATCATATTTAGAGCAACTTTCATCTAGTTTTTCTAAGATAAACAGCAGATCATGATAATTAATCATGACTTCATCAGCTTTCAATATCATTGGGTGACTGGTACCAGAAACATTATCACCTATTAAAAGCTCCTCATATAATTTTTCTCCATCACGCAATCCAGTGAATAATATCTCTATATCACCACCAGGCTGATTTTCTGATTTTATACTATAGCCCGCCAGCTTGATCATTTGCTGAGCTAACTCCACAATTTTTACCGGGGATCCCATATCTAGTACGAAAACATCACCGCTATTACCCATAGCTCCTGCCTGAATGACCAAAGAAGCAGCTTCTGGAATAGTCATGAAATACCTAGTAATATCTGGATGAGTTACAGTTACTGGTCCACCAGATGCGATTTGAGATTCAAACAATGGAATCACCGACCCTGAAGAACCAAGGACATTTCCAAAGCGCACTATAGCAAACCTAGTGTTTTCTTGTTGGCTGGATAATGCCTGCAAAGTTAACTCAGCAAACCGTTTACTTGCCCCCATAACATTTGTAGGTCTCACAGCTTTATCTGTCGATATTAATACGAAGCTTTTGACATTATGCTTTATCGCAACTTCGGCGGTAGCATATGTGCCAAATATATTATTCCTAATACCTGCAACCATATTAAGCTCAACAATTGGCACATGCTTGTAAGCTGCTGCATGATAAAAAGTATCTACTGAATACAACTTCACAATCTTAGACATTAAAGCTTTATCAAGAACTGAACCAAGCACAGCAATTAATCTTATACCCAACTCGGAACATTTCCCTCGTAACTCTGATTCTATTTTATAAAGTGCGTATTCTGATTGTTCGAACAATATTAGCAAATTTGGTTTTTGAACTATAATCTGACGGCTTAACTCAGAACCTATTGAGCCTCCAGCACCCGTGACAATTACATTCTGCTTATTAATGTCTGCTTTAAGTAGGCTTGAATCTGGACTTACTTCTCTTCTACCTAAAATATCATTTATTTCTATTCTACGAATATCACTAATTCTCACTTTACCCGATGCAATGTCTGACATTCCAGGTATTGTCATAACATTTACAGCATAAGGCTCAAGAAGCTTAATGATGCCTTTTTTTCTTAAACGGCCGATTGAGTTGATTGCAAGTAATACCGTATCTACCTCAAATCTCTCAATGATCTCTGATAAATGATTAACAGGGTGAACCCTTACACCGCTAACATCCAACCCCTGCAAAGCTTTATTATCGTCAATAAATGCAACAGGTAAAAATTCATCAGCATGATACAGTGCGTCAACTAGCTGCCTCCCCGAAGCACCCGCTCCATAAATAACTACTGGTTTTGCTAACAACTTTCTTTGCTCTCCACCAGGCAATTTGTGTAAAATTAACCATCTGGCAAACATCCGGCTTCCACCAACAGCTACAATTGCAACAAACCAATAAATGAATATTACTGATCTAGGAACACTTATAGGTAAACCCATCAAATGCACAGCAGTAGCCCAAATTAAAACGGCTAACGACACTGATTTAACAACTGCCCATAATGCTTTATTTCCTATATATCGGACAACAGCCCTGTAAAGTCCCAAACGTACAAAAACAGGTATAGAGACAATTGGCGCTAAAATATATGCAGGCCAATGTAAAAAATTATTGGCTGTTATTTCCCCATATCTAAGAGCAAAGCTGAGATAACAACAAAAAGTAAGAAATATAGTATCGCTTATAACAAAGAAAAGTCTCTTATTATTACGAGACAAACCTAATACAAAACTTATCAAGGAGATACCCTCTTACCACCGCCATAATTATGCAAAAACATCATAAAATACCATCACCAGATCCCTTGCCAATTGCTGTTAGCCATATAAAATAAAAATATTTGGTAAAATTCATTTTTGAAATCATAGATGCGTCAGTTTTTGCTAGCAACTTTGGTGTAGACATATCAATATTATTTATTTGAGCAAGACCTGTAATACCCGGGCGCACTACAAACACACCCAATCGTTCCCTTTCATCTATTAATTCTTCTTGATTAAATAAACATGGCCGAGGTCCAACTAAGCTCATATCCCCCTTAAGCACATTCCAAAGTTGAGGAAGTTCATCTAATTTTGTCTTTCGCAAGAATTTACCGAACTTAGTTATAGACTCAGAATCAGCCAAATGACTTGCAACTGATTCAGTATCCTTTTTCATAGTCCTGAATTTTATTAAAATAAATTTCTTTTTATTTCTTCCCACTCGTTCTTGAAGGAATATCGGCGAGCCTGAACTTAAGTATCCCACGATTGTAAGAACACATAAAACTGGGAATAAAACTAACAAACCGAAAAAGGAAAATAAAACATCAAGAAATCTAATCACATAACCTCCACTAAAGAATCACAGTTAACCAATTTCATTTTTAATAGATAGTGCTAAGCCTTCGTCTAACGTGAGCGGTGGATTCCACCCTAACAATAAACGTGTCTTAGAAATATCTACTTGCAAACTCCCTAATAATCGATCAGCTAACTGTTTTTTTCCAATTAAAGTAGCAATTATCCTTAAAAATACAACTGGCACAGGTATTAATCGAGAACGAATGCCCATACATTTAGAAACCTTTTCTAATAGAACCGTAGTAGATATATCTTCACCATCACTTACAAGAAAGACTTCGTTCGCAGCTTTGGGATGATCTATACATACAACAATCAAATCAACTAAATTTTCTAAAGACACGAGTGAACGCTTATTGGTTATCGCTCCTAAAGGAAGGGGGATACCTTTTCTTAATATATTTATTAAGCTTTTAAAATTTCCTTTTACGTTCGGACCATAAACTAATGGTGGTCTAATAATTACTACTTCAATTCCAGTATCCCTACTAAGGGATAGTAAATTTTTTTCCGCCTCCCATTTTGATTGACTATAAAAGTCTTGTGGACACGGATGATCATCAGCTGTGATATTATTTGCTAAATTAGTATTTTCACCGTTTACTTTAATTGTACTTATAAAGATAAACCGTTTTACTCCAGCCTGGACAGCTTGCTTTGCAAGGTTCATTGTAGCCTTTACATTTACAAGTCGGTATGCCTCCAATGGATTAACCTCATTATCTTCCATTAGGTGTACCCTAGCTGCAGCATGTATAACCACATCTATACCACTTAACGCATCAGACCAATCAGTTTCACCAGTAAAATCACTTAGTCTAATCGAAGGGTAAGCTAAGAAACCAGATCTAGTGGCTGCTAATACTTCACATTCATCAGACCTACTTAATCGATCCAATAAACCGTTACCAACAAATCCACTTCCACCAGTAACTAATACATTTAACTTATCAGACATTCCTTATTAGCTCCTGATAAATAGTCATATGCTTATCTATAACATTTTCTATATTAAATTCATTCTCAGCAAGTAGCCTTCCTGCTTTCCCCATTTTCCTGCGCTGTTCAGGTGTATCTATTAACCAGTTAATAGCATCAGCTAGCGCAAGTGGATCTTTAACAGGAACTAAAATCCCTGTTTCGCCTGCGACAATTGCATCTCTACAACCTGGGACATCAGTAGTGATGACTGCTCGACCACAGGCAGCTGCTTCTATTAAACTTTTAGGTAAACCTTCTCTGTATGATGGTAAACAAACTATATTTGCATTTGAGTATTGGGTGGCAATATCACTTCTAAATCCATATACATTGATTATATTCTCATTTTCCCATTCGTTAAGAATATCGTTATTTATACTCGTAGGGTTACCCAAATCAATATCGCCAATCAAGCGGATATCAATTGACACGCAACGTTTTTTTAAAATACGCGCAGCTTCTACATACTCGAAAACGCCCTTATCCCTTAACAAACGCGCTGCCATAACCACAACAGGCACACCTTCAGGTTCTTTAATGTAAGGATAACTAGATAAGCTGACCCCCGAACCTCTAATTATACGTGTCTGTTCAGCTGTCAACGCCCTTACATTTAATAATAAATTTTTATCATCTGGATTTTGGAAGATTACTGCCAAGTTTGGATGCTTGAATGCAGATTTGTATAGTTTACAGACAATCCAACGACGGATACGCGCAAAAATATTAGTATTTTGAAACACAGTGCCCAGGCCAGATATGGCACATACAACTGACTTAACACCCACTAATCTAGCAACTATACTTCCATATAAAACAGGCTTAATTGTAATAAGGTGAACCAAATCAGGTGATAGCTTTATAAAAAGCTTAGTGAGACACAGAAAACATTGCAATTCCCGTAATACATTTTGACCACTCCTACTAAATGAGACATGATGAAAAGTAAAACCGGAATCAGTAATCTGCTTTACACCCTTCCCTGTAGAAGATGCTATGTGTACATCAAAACCCATTTTCTTTGCCGCTACGGCTATAGGCAAACGATGCGACAAAAAGAATTCTGTCGAATTAACTACAAAAAGAATAACTTTTTTACTTCTAGCCAAAATCAGCACTTCTTATGAAAAATATATCGAACAGTACAAAATATGCAAAAACGGATCATTTATATCAAAAAACCATTAGATTCAAAATAAATATTAAAATCGCACTAAAACAATCTTAAAATCAAATACGAAACATATAGTAAAAATATTTTTTTGATCTCTAACACCATAATAATATGATCAATTACTATTCAATGCTTCAAAATAGCATTTTTCATGTAAGCAAGCAGATACATCAATAGAAAGATGATCACTTTTATTTAGGCTATTATGGCTGTAGTTAGCTAATGATATTTTATCTGATAGAAAATCTTTTAGCTTTGCAGAATAATCTTTAACGTTTAATTGTTGAACAACAGTTCCATTGTCTAACAGGTTGACAACCTCAGCACAACCACCAACATCAGTAACCAGAACAGGCAAACCAGACATACTTGCTTCAATCAAGGCTATTGGCAGGCCTTCCCAAGATGAACTCATCAGATATGCATCAGCTTCATTCAATATTTCTGGTATATTAGTTACATTACCTAGTAAGGTAACCCTGCCATCCAATTTGAGATCTTTAATTTCCAATTCTAGTTGTTTTCTAAGAGGTCCTTCTCCAGCAATTTCTAGAATCCAATTGAACTCAACAACTTGACTCAATGAAGAGAGCATCAAGGTATAATTCTTTTGTTTAGTGAGAGCTCCAACTGCAATTAATTTTATAACTTGATCATTAGACTTTTTGAAACTTCTCTGCCTACTTAGAACCATTCTATCCTTTGATACACCGTTATATATCAAATCGATTGGTTTAGTAGCAACAGCATCAAGAAGATTAAAACAAGCACGACTAATCCCTACATAACGATCTACTTTAAGGTTCCAAAGAAAATAAAAAGAAGGATTGCATCGAAGTAATATATTGTGGTGTGTATAGATGACTTTAAATTTCTTTCTAATAAACACTAAAAATAACAAACCCCAATACAAATGCACATGACAAATATCAGGTTTAAATAATGACAATATCCGCTTGAGTCTGAGTATTGCCAGCCAAGGCTTTTTTCTAGCACTAGGACCTAAAAATATAGCCTCTATACCAATAGAAGAAAGATCAGCAAGGTACTTATCTTCATAACCAATATCTCTATTGGACTCATAAGCATCTTCCAAAAAGACAATAACGACCTCATTTCCTTTGGCAACTTGCTCTTTAGACAAATCCTTTACAAATACTTCTGCTCCACCCGCAGCTGGCGAGGAAATAATATGTAATATTTTCACAAAAAATTATCCGTCGATATTCATACTTTTAAAAAGTGATTGATAGTTTTCAAGAGCATGATTTGGACTAAATTGTTCAGCTCGTGTTTGTAATTTAAGCTTATCAAAATCATGATTGAATATTAATGTCTCCAAACAATTTGCAAAAGATTCTACGCTTCCTTCCTTTGATAACAAGCCATACCTACCATTATCAAGTATTTCAGCCGGTCCAACTTCACAATTGGTAGATACGATTGGAATTCCGAGTGCTAAAGCTTCAACTAATACATTACCAAATCCTTCAAATTCAGAGGACAATACAAACCCATCAGAATTAGCAATTGCACTAAAAGGGTTATCCGCGAACCCTAAAAATTGTACATTGTCTTTAATATGTAAGCGTTCTGCTAAATCCATTAACTCCGATAACAACGGTCCATCACCATAAATCAAGAGTCTCATGGGTTTTTGTTGTGTACAAACCCGCGCAAAAGCTTTCAATAAAACATCGTGTCTTTTTTGCCTGACTAAACGGCCCATAGTTACTAAAGTTGGGATATCCTGTTTAGCATATATCTCTGAGGCAGCAAGAGTTCGCACTCTATCGATATTTATAGGGTTATAAATTACCTTAATAGTTTCCGGCTTAAGATGCAGAGCTTTAATAAGGCTTGTTTTTACCCCTTTAGATACAGCAACGACCTTAGAAGCTAGCCTGTAAGTACAAAAACAACCAATAAATAGAGCAAAACGGATAGGTAAAGAAAGAGCGCGTTTCTCAATAGAATATGGGTTATGCTCTGTTACTATAACCTTAGCCTTACTTTTAGCCATGAAACTAGCTATAACAACAGCAATATTCACATGAGTAAGGGCACTAATGATAATATCTGGATCACAATTTTTTAATAATTTAACCAAAGCAAAGAAGCTGTTTTTCACCCCTCCGGTTCCCAAAACTTTAACTGATAGCCCTTCAGGTAATGAATTTGAATACTCTCCCTCTCCAGACAGTGAAACAAGCGTAACTTCATAGTTTGATCTAGACAGTAAATCTGCCAAATCGATAAACACTCTCTCTGCACCACCTCCTCTAAAAGATGGAATTATTAGAAAAATTTTCAATGCAAAATCCTCATGCAAGCTCTTCAGCAAACACATTCTCAATTAATAGACTTTTTTCTTCGAGCTTATTTTTATTATCAATAGGTAACTTAGAATTTAGATCAATAAATTCAATAACTCTTGAGAAATTTAAAGTTTCAGGGGAGGTTAAATGCTCTTCCATTAATCCTATTTCATTTAAAATTGACCATTTTGCTCCAACATCATAAGCAATAGCATAGACTGGCGTATCAACTGACAAAGCAAATATAGCCGAATGCATTCGTGATGCAATTAAAAAGTCCAAATTAGAGTAACAAGCTAGTAAGGTTTCAATTTTTCCATCAGTCTCAAGCTCTTTTATATCTACTTCGGGGTTATTAATTTGCAAAAAATTTAGTGCATCACTGTAAGGTTCACGGGAGTAAGTAACCTGAGGAACGACTACAATTTTATAATTCAGTTTACCTAGATAACTTACAACTTTAGAAAGCGTATTCAAATAATATTGAAATTTATCTTTGTCACCAATTTCTAAACAGCCCACTAATGTAAGACCAACAGTCTTACTATCTTTATCTGTGATGACAAATTTCGGACGCGACTTACTTAAAGTATAAAGAGATAAATCTGGCATATATTTAACTTTACCAGCGATATGAGACGGAAACTCTCTGACCAAATATTCTAGCGACGTGTTTTCTCGAACGTAAAAGGTTTCACATGAATGAATAAGCTTGCTTAAAATCCATTTACTAAAAAAAGACTTCAATTTCCAAACAGAACTTCCTAAATTGACCATCTTTTTATTGAGAACCATGCAAACAAGCGGGTTTAAACACAATTCAGCCACTTTCAATGTTTCACGCATGCCTCCACGATCACTACCTCTAAAATTTCGTCCATTCCAGATTATAAGGTGCGCATTCAAAATTTCATTAATAGCATGTCTCTGCATATCATTCATAAATATTTTTGAATATACCTTACCTAAACCTACCTTAACTAAAAGACAAAACAAGAAAACATTTAAAACAGATAAGAGTCGCTTAAACAATAAGAAAACAGATGTTTGTGAGGACAGTACATGAGTAGAGGCTACACCATGAATTACTGATACATCTAGCTCATGCTCATAGAAAGTAAATTCACTTTTAGCAATTTCAAATTCGTTTGAACCAAAATAAGTCATTAACTTAGGTTCTACACAACCATACTTCTTGGTCAAATCAACCAACGTTTGCTGCATTATATCATCGCCAGAGTTGCCTTGCTGTGCTACATCAAGAATCAATATATTTTTCATTACTTATTCAATACTTCGTTATATATTTTAAGAAGTTTATGCTTTCCTGCACCCCAAGAAAATTTTTGGAAGTTTTCATATTTTACAGGCGCGACCGTTGGATAATCGATTAAGTCATTAAGTAAATAATCAAAACTATGACTTGCAATTTCATTTTCTTGTATAAAATGACCCTTTATAGCCTCAGGAATACCCCAAGCATTTTGAGTAACAATATTTTTTTCACAAGCCGCTGCCTCAAAAATTACTGTAGGTAAAGATTCATAGCCTACTGAAGGAAAAATGCATATATCTGCAGCATTAAAATATTTAGGTAATATTTTTTCTTCTATTGATTCATAATAATATACATATGATCTATCTGCAGCCATATTACTGACTAGATCACGGTATTCAGACTGCCTACCAATATAGCCAACAACAAGAACCAAAACAAAGTCCTGTCTTATTTGTCTAAGTTTATCGCAAGTCTTAATTAATTCTACAATACCTTTTTTTGAAGCAGCACGCCCCACAAAGAGAAGCACCTTCACATTATCATCTATGCAAAGTTCTTTTCTAATTTCTTTTCTATAACCATCGTCTCTAAAATAGAGCTTTTCATCATAACCATTATAAACCACTGCTAATTTTTGATCAGGAACATTGTAAAGCGTCCTCATTTCTTTTAATTGGAACTCACTAGGCACTATCACTAGGTCAGCCAAGCTCCAACACAGCCGATCTATAAAGTGTTGCACCAATCCATTAATTCTTAATAAATTGTGTTTCAACTTGCTACCTTGTCTCGCTGCATTAAGCTCAGGGGTAGATGTACCATGCGCTGTGTAAACAATTTTAGAAGTAAAAAAACCTAGAAACCTAAATAAAAACAAAAGTGGAATATTTAGATGGTGTATATGAATTAAATCAATCTCTTTATTACGGCATATAGATAGAATTTGCAGTAATATTTTAAATTCAAAAATGGTAGATTTAAAAACACCTTTAAGTGGAGCCAGACCGATACCCCACACATCCATATCATTTGTTTTTTTGTGAAACTTTTCATCACTAGTTGTTATTACATCAACAGATTCTAAAACATTAGAAACCGACATAATTTGATTATAGGGGTTCTTTATCATCCCACTAATCAATGCTTCACCATCCACATCTGATGGAAACATTTGAGTACAAAAAATCACTTTCAAAGCTAACTACCCTAAATTATTTGAAATATTCTCAAGATAATCAATAAGCGACATATCTACAATTTTTTTTGTAATATCGTCGAGACTAACCAAATTCAAATCATACAAAAATTTAACAAATATAAAGTTCGATATAGGATCATGCCTAGCCAGATCATAATAAACATTACTTCTAACTGACATATATTTTGCAGATGTGTACAAGCTATCTGAACAAAAAAAAGTAGTTCCAGCAATCTTAATCGAAGACGGATTGTAACGAAGAATATCAGTTAAAATTGTTTGAATAGCCGTCATTTTTCCATTAAAAAATATACTTCTACCACTCAATATCTGAGCTTTTCCTTTTTTCAGGAGCTTATATTGGTAATAATATAAGACAGATCTAAATACGTGATATTGTGCGCGCATGCAAGCACGTAAAGAAGGAATATAAAACAGCCGTTTTGCGTTATACTCGTTGTAATAACTAACAGTAAATTTATCTCCAAGATCTAATTCATCATATCCAACTAATAAATTTGGAAACAAACATACATCTGATTCATCAGCATCCTTTTGCAAACAATTCAAACTTTCAAAAGAAGGCCCTACAATAAGTATTTTTTTACCTGATATTTTTGAACGTAGTTTATTATTTAGACCTGTCTCGTCCTTAATAAGCACCGACCGAACAAAATCTGATTCACTTTCACTCAATCCTCCAAAATATTTTTTTTCAATTAAAGCGCCTATAATACGCTCATTCCCATTATCAAAATTTGATAATTCAAAGTCCTCAACATACTTATGAATTGAGTACTCCCTTATAAGTATGGATTCATAATAAAAACGTCTAGCTATCAGTAAAAAACAAAGATCGAGGCCCTCTTCAAAATTCACTTTATGCTTTTCACAAAAGTCTTTGGTGATTTTTTTCGATTTCTGCCCCTCACCTTCTTCAAGATCCAGTGCTAGAAAAATCTTGAATAATTTGTTTAATCTATCATCTTCTAACAGTTTCTGGTGCTTCTTTTCACTCTCGGTTCTTGGTTTTGATGAAATAGCCGAACGAGCGCTAGCAGGAATAAGCTTCTTAATTATTGATCTAACCCATGCATATAAGTCGTTTTTAATAAACACCATGATTTTTCAACTCATCAGTAGTAATTATTTTCACACCTTCATTCGATAAACTGATTATGAAGTCACACTTTTCTAGTGTACTCAAACGATGAGCTATCGCTATTATTGTCTTACCGTTGTTTCTTGATAATATATTATCTAAAACAACTGCCTCAGTTTTTTCGTCTAGTGCAGATGTTGCTTCATCAAAAATTAAGACAGAAGACTCTTTATACAATGCCCGAGCAATACCAACTCTTTGCCTTTGACCGCCTGATAAAGCTTCACCACGTTCCCCAACTCGTGTGTCCAAACTATTTAATGTAGAACTGACGTATTCGTTAAGGGCAGCATCTTCTAATGACCGACATATAAGTTTATCATCAATATCATTATCTCTTACGCCAAATGCTATATTTTCTTTAATTGAACCATCGAGTAAGCACACTTCTTGCGGCGTATAAGAGAAGAAGTTTCTCCAACCTGCACAAGTGGAATCAAAAGAAGAATTAGAGAATTTTACCCTACCTGAATCTGGCTCCAGCAACCCTAAAAACAGATCGACCATAGTAGTTTTACCTACTCCTGTGCCTCCAACAATTCCTACGAAACTGCCTTTAGGAATTTTCAAAGAAAGATTTTCAAAAAGGAATTCATTTGTATCGGGATATTTAAAATTGACATTTTCAAATACAAGTTCCGCGCTGTCTGGCAAGACACTCTCAGATTCAATAACTGACTTATCAGTTCTATTCTTTCTATCGGAAGAGCTAAGCATATTGGTTATATCTATTACTAAGCTACTACCATATTTTAAACACGAAACTCCTTGAAATATTGCTCTAACTGCTGGCTGCAAACGATACGCTGAAAAAGCATACAACCCTATTAATGGTAGTGCTGAGCCCAATCCTCCACTATTTTCAAAAAGTAGATACATACAAGCTAATATCAAGCAACCAAAAGTTATAGCCTCAATAACATACTGTGGTGCCTGCGACATTGTTTGATACTGAGATTGAGAATCACAAAATTCATTTGCTTCTTTTATAAACTTATTCGTAAATAAATTTTCAGTATCAGTTGCCTTAACATATTTATAACTCGATAGTGCCTCTGTAGCCACCATATATCGTCCAGAATTAGAACTTGATCGGATCTTACCAATCACACCCAATTTAGCCTTCAATAATTGATAAATAATACAATATAGACCACCAATAAAGCCGACAGATACTAATGCCAGATATGGATCAACAAGAATGATGAGTATAGATATAGACAAAACCACTATAATATTAGCCAACATCATTACTATTGGCCTAATTATCTGATGTGAAAGTTGATCAACTTCAGACAATACAGTTTTAAGAATATCCCCACTATGGTTTTCTTTTATATCTAAGTAAGAGTTTCCTAGTGCGTTATCTAACAGCCTACTGGATAATTCAAAGCGAATTGATTCAATTGAGTAATTAAGAAAGTATGCGCCCGTAATTTTAACGATTGAGCTAAACGCTATTAGTAAAAAACTAAGGCATCCTAAAAAAAACAAGAAGTTTCTTTCCCCCAAAACACCAAGACTTTTACCTATCTCATAAATATAATTAATCTTAGGATCAGTATTAATTAGCTCAGGATCACCCATCACACTCAAGAACGGCATTATTGAGGCTATACTTAATACATCAATAATTGCCATTAGTGTAACTAAGCAAATTAAAGCAATGGCTTTTTTATTTTTTCCTTCACACACTACTAATAGCAAGGCTATTAATTCACTTTTTTTCATCTATTCAATTTCATTCTTAAGTTTATTTTCAACTCGATCAAGTATCACAACTATCTTTTAATCTTCCAATCACTTTTGAAACATCTTCTTTTACATCTACAGCAATACTTTTACCAGATACTTCTACTAGCTTCACATTAACTCCGCGCTCAATAAACCTTAGAATTTCAATATCCTCTATTGATTCAAATGGTGTTTTATTATCTGATGTACAAAAATCATTTAGCGCCGACTTTGGAAATGCATAAATACATATTTGTTTATATGCAAATTCGAACTCGTCATTTTTACCTCCAGGAATAGGCAAACGACTCATATAAAGCAAATCATTATTTAAAGACTTAGCAACTTTAGGGATGGTATTAGATCTATATTCTTCTTCTTTCTCAATTTTGGCTATCGCATTTACAACTTCTCCAGGGTGCTTTAATGCAAACTGGATAACCATTTTTATTTCTTCAGGATCTATAAGTGGTTCATCACCCTGTACATTAATTACCAAATCCAGTCCTAGTTTTTTATTTGCCTCGGCTAATCTATCTGTACCAGTTAAACAAGATGTCGAAGTAATTACATAATTCCCACCAAATTCACGTACATGCTTTGCTATTTCTTCATTATCCGTTGCTACAAACACTTGATTTTCTGGTAAAGCTTGAATACAACGTTCCCAAGTTCGTTGAATCATTGTTTTTCCAAGTAAATCAATTAGTGGCTTTCCGGGCAATCTTGTTGACTTATAACGTGCTGGTATCACAATACCTATTTTATCCATAAACTTTAGTTCCTATTTCATGCCAGTTATTAATCACTCTGTATCCATACAATGTACACTTTTCACGCAACAAGTCTGGTGTATTTGAATAATCAGAAATGCCAATAAAATCTATATGATTAGCTTTTGCTGCATCTAGATCTGCTATTGAATCGCCTATCATTACAGCCTTTTTATTTTCACCTACCTCATCTAAAACATTTCGGATTATTTCATATTTTTTTGTAGGCGAGCCAAAAATACCTTTAAAACATATTGAAATATTTTTCTTTTCTAAAACTCTTCTTAGTTGATTTTGCTCGGAACCACTAGCTACATACATTAAGCCATTAACAGTTGAAGCAATCTGTTCAAAGCCTGCTATAACTTCAGATTTAACATAATGCTTGTCTAAAAAATCTGCATAGTTATTCAATATAGTCTTTTCGAGTTCTATTTTACTTAACCCATAATAGCTTAAAAATTTGCTAGAGAACTCGTTAACGTGATGATACCTAGATAGTCCAAAGTTATTGGTAAAGTATTCAATAGAACTGTCGATACCATCTTTAATGTTCTCTATAGATTCTAGAGCATCCTTCATTGCCAAAATTTTTAATTTATTAGAGTCAAGAATCACTCCATCGCAGTCAAATATGTAGATATCGTATTTATATAATTGGTGCATAAACTGATTCCTGTGACACAGGGTAAGTTGTTGGGGTTAATGCAATTATTTCTATACTAGGGTATTCTTTTCGTACTAAATAAAACAGTTCTGACATTTCTTTTTGTCTAGAATCTGCATAGCCATATCCATCAAACCCAACTAGATAAATTCTTTTAAATCCAAGCGCAATAAGTGCAGCCAGAGCATAACCTGCTGTCAATTCATAAGGTATTTTACAACCGTCTAATGAAGCTTCAAATTTACCAGCCTCAATACTAATTGGGAAATTAAAAAGTTGATCTAGATTCAGTAATTGAAGCTCTGTATCAGAAAGCCTTTTTAACGGAGCAAATATATCTCCACCACTAGCTGAAAATTTACTATAATCAATTTGTTTTACATTATGCGATACAAAATATCCATCTATGTAATTATCAAGTTGCTGTATCCCTGTATTTACAGAATATACTTTACATCTAGAATCACCAATATACCTCTGAATTGCCCTTAAATGTCGACTAACACCTTCTCCAGCCCCAATTAATATTGCTGTTTGTCCACTTATAACAGGATATGATCTGATATCCTTGATCGATTTATCTAACAATCCATTTTTAAAAGCGGGGGGAGAAATCAAATCACTTAAATAACTTTCATTATAAGATGTTTTTCCTGCAAGCTTAGCTAGATTTTTAATTGCAGCGATTCGTTCTGATACACCAAAATGATTATCTGTAAGGATTTTCTGTATATATGTAGGATGGATATTATATTTAGCAGCCATGAAATAATGAAGTGACGCCCCCCAACCCAACTTTTTTTTAATAGGTTCAAAACACTTAAATACTAATTCAGCTAATGCTGATGCCTTATAACTGCTATTACCAGCTGACTCCAGCTCTAACAATAACAATTCTGTTTCTGCATTTCCTGCACCACGCCCCATACCCGTAATAGTGACATCGATATGTGAAACACCTAAATCAATAGAATAAAGAGCATTCGAAAGCGCTAAGCCCATATTATTATGGGCATGTATACCTAGCTCTCTCTTCCAATGTAACCTTATTTGCTTTACTACTCGATTTATATCATCAGCATCCATGTTTCCTAGAGAGTCTGCAAAATATAACCCATCTATACATGACCAATTCGATAACAACTCACTTAATTGTCTAATTTCCTCATCAGAACGAAGACTTATCTGCATCACATTTATAAAAACGCAGTAACCTAGTTTTTTCAGGGATTCAGCAATTTCCTTGGAGCTATCGACCTCATTAAAATGGCAAGCAATCCTGACAAATTCCAACTGTGATTCATTTGAACCTACGAACAGTGTCTGTATCGCATCTTCAATTGACATATCAGAATTAAGTATAGTTTTAGCATCTATCATGACACCATACTTCGGCCCAGGAGGGAGTTTCAAATCAGCGATATGTGCTTCAGTAGTAAAATAATAGGCCCCTCTAAACCCAGAGCCAGGAAAATTCCTCAAGCCTAACTCAATAAGATCTACTCCAGCTTCGGCCGTAGCTGACAAATACTCCTGAACAGTATCTTGATCAAAGTCCCAATTATTGTAATAACCACCATCTCTAAGCGTACAATCGAGTATCTTCAAATCTTAACCTTAATCTCTAGGGGATAAATTTTAATCGATAATCACAAGTCGTGACAGCCATTGCAAAAACTTCACTAACTATTTGATATATTTGAAATAAAAACGGAAGATAGGTACTCAAGACAGTTAAAAACGAACCCTTATTAACAGGTAAGAAGGCCCTGACCTCTATCTAGATCACAACATTGTACATTGCAACAATGAAAACCACTAGGTAGCTAGGCATAATGAATTCTTATATACAACCATCTGTTAATTCACATTTCAGGTTTAATTTATCCATATGATTGACAAACAAAAATCGACAGTTTGTTGGAAAGAAAGCACTCCCTTTTCACTTCAGTTTAAGGACATATTTTTTTCTGCTGAAGATGGGCTAGCTGAATCTTTGTTCGTTTTCTTTGAAGCTAATGACATGGAAAATAGATTTCAGGCTTCTCATTCCCCAATTGTTATTGGAGAAACAGGGTTCGGTACAGGTTTAAATTTTATTTCGCTATGGAAGCGATTTCGTGAAATAAGTACAGATTCCAAATTTCATTTCATTAGTACTGAAAAGTACCCTCTAAACTCGATCGACCTAACCAAAGCCCTCGCTCATTGGCCTGACTTAACATGTTTAACTGAACAATTAGTCCATCAATATCCCTCGAATACCTCAGGTTTTCATCACCTTTATTTCGATAACAATCGCATCAAACTAACACTTATGTTTGGCGACGCTGCCGAGTCATACTCTCGCTTAAATGCCAAAGTAGATGCATGGTATCTAGACGGTTTCGCACCCTCTAAAAATCCTGATATGTGGTCACCGGAGTTATTCCGTGAGATCGCTCGCTTGAGCAAGCCAGGCACAACCTTTTCTACTTTCACAGCGGCAGGTATTGTGAAACGTGGCTTAAGGGACGTTGGTTTTGATGTAAGAAAACAGAAGGGATTTGGTCGTAAGCGCGAAATGTTAGTCGGCACCTTTGTTGAGAACACAACACCTACGCCGATTGTTAAGCCTTGGTTTGAATTGCCAGCTTCAGCAAAACCTAAAGAGGTCACGATTATTGGTGGCGGCCTGTCAGGTTGCTCGACTGCGCGAGCCTTAGCCGACCGGGACGTCAAAGTCAGGTTGATCGAACAAGAAAATCAGTTAGCGACTGGCGGATCAGGTAATCCTCAGGGTGCTTTATACGCCAAGCTCCCAGTCAAGCAAACCACCCAGGGTGAGTTACACCTGAGCGGTTTTCTGTACAGTGTTAACATGCTTAAGCGCTTAGACCCAGAAGAATCCTTTTGGTCTCAATGTGGGGTAATGCAGCTTGCAACGAGCGACAAAGAACTCGCTCGTCAAAACAACCTAATAGAACAAGAAACTTATCCACAAGAACTTGTTTCTCTTAAAAGCGCTGAAGAATTATCTGAGATCGCTAACACGGCCGTAAATTTTGATGGTTTATTTTTCCCTTCTGCCGGTTGGGTTTCACCACGAGCATTATCCGATCATTTTGTCGATCACCCGAATATCTCGTTAGTACAACAGCAAGTAGAAGAATTATCTTTTTCAGAAGGTCATTGGCAGTTAGCAACACAAAGCGGAGAGACCTTATCGGCTAGCCATGTTGTTATCTGTAATGCCGAGATGGCGAACCAATTTAATCAAACAGATCATCTGCCTCTTAAAACCATCCGAGGCCAAGTATCTATTACTGAACCTAAACCAACGAATAGTCAATTAAACAGTGTGGTTTGTGGTGATGGTTATATCTCACCAGCTCAGAATCAACAGTATTGCTTTGGCGCGACTTATGATCTTCAAGGTAAAGAGCGCAATGTCACACAAGATGACCATCAATCCAACCTAGAAAAGTTAAGTAAGGTTCTACCCGACATACATGCAGATTTAGCTTCAGAACCTAATGAGCTTCAAGGACGCACAGCCTTCCGCTGCAGCACGCCAGATTACATGCCGATTGTGGGTCCTGCACCGGTGCAAGATCAATTTATTGAAACCTTCGCACAACTAAGCAAAGATCGAAAATGGCGCTTTGAGAATGCAGAAACAGAGCATCACCCTAATCTCTACGTTAATACAGGTCATGGTTCCAAAGGGTTAATTACCTGCCCTATTTCAGCCGAACTATTAGCCTCGATGATTTGCGATGAGCCACTCCCCCTTCCCAAAGATGTCATTGATGCCATTAACCCTGCCCGCTTTATCATTAAGAAGTTGATAAAACAGACGATATAATAGGGTATAGCTGAAGTTGCATAACATGTAGCTTCAGTTTTATATTTGGTTTATCCCTGTTTGGCTGGAGTAGCTATGGCACTTTACGTATACGATCAAGGTTATCGAATACAAACACCTAAAGAGTCTCTCTTTAGGGAGAAAGGTGTTGATTCTCTAAAACACAGCCGCCATAGCCACCGTAGCGCAGATATGGAGGATCGCCTCCATGCCGACGGTGAAAAATTTGTTATTCCTGGGCCTCACAAAGGCCCAGAAAATAATGACAACGCCAGCCGGGCCTATACCTCTAATACTGCCGATAGCCATACTGAACCTAACAGCCCACAGTTGACGGTCTCTAGGATTATGGTTTCGCCGGTACATAGTGTGACACCGAGCACCCCGATCAGTAGCACTTGGAAACGAATGGACTCTCTGGAAATCAATCACTTGGTGGTAATGGAAGAAGATCAACGCCCCTTAGGGCTTATTCACAAAACAGATCTTATTGCAGCAGGGACAGATTCCCTCTCCCCTGTCCGATCTTTATGCACTAAAAAGCTAACGGCAGCGACACCTGAAACTATGGTTCAAGATGTCGCGATGAATTTTATTGAGAATGATATCAATGCCGTTCCAGTGGTTGATGATCAAGACCAAGTTGTTGGCATCGTCTGTAGAACTGACCTTTTGCGCTTACTGGTCAGCGGCCCTCATTTGGAGAGATGGGTTTAGGACGTTGCGGTGGATGCGATGATAGCTCCTTAGGCTCCTCTTTATTACCGCCGAACAACCCAGCAATAAATCTAAACACCTTTTTCACGCCGCGCCAGATTTTTGGAAGCAGCCATACCAACAGTAATATAAAGATTACTAAGCCAGCTAAGAACCAAATAGGGTGGTTAAGTGCAGCCCACAAGCCACCTAACACCAGCAGGTCTTCACTAATTGAAGCCGTCCAATTGGTCACAGGCTCTGGTGAAGTATTAATTAGTACGCGCCCACCCGCTTTCGCCGCATGACTTCCTGCTGCTAATGTGCCACCAGCCAAAGCTGCAGCCAGCTCTACTGCTGGCGTTACGTCGCCTACTGCACTGGCAGCTAAAGCTGCGCCTGCGGGGATTCGAATAAAGGTGTGTAATGTATCCCAGCCAGTGTCGACACCAGGTACTTTATCGGCAAAAAACTCGACAAAATACATAGCACCAGCAGCCATCAATACTAGCGGATCACTAACAATCTGTAACTCTTCTGGTAAGGCTATATGCCCCATATTATTGAGCATGCCTAACATTAGGACAGTAGCGTATAAGTTAATACCACTTGCCCAACCAACTCCCATCGTCAGTGCTACTAAACTGACAATTTGTTCTAACTGATCCATATAAGTACCTCGCTGATTATCCAAGGCCTTGCAGATCGAATAGAAAGGCCCAGCGCTACAATGTGTCTTTAGATACTATATTACAAAGCCCTGTACTCTCGCTGAACAAGATAACGACCTGCCCTGATTGCAAGAGAGATTTTACTTGAGCGACTTTATCGGAGAGAGAGAACTCATATTCACCATAGTCAGTACCATCACGGCTGACAAACTCTTCGATTAATGCCGTGAGTGTATCTGACTCAAGTTCTTGATAGGGGATGATCATAAAGGTGGGACTACCAGATCTTCAACTTACTAAACCAGCTTTCCCCCTGCCAACGGTCTTTACATCCGTGCAATTCACGCTGCCAGCGATCATATCTTTGTTGAATGCCACGCGCTTGCTGAGTAAGTTCTGGATATTTAGTTGAATCAAAACGGTGATAACCACCATGACCTAGCCGAAGTGCCAAGTAGTGACCTGCCGCATTATTCCAAGCAAGACCATTACGGCTCACGCTCTGCTGTGTAAACCAACCGATAAAATGAACGGCATCTTCCACCTCTGTAGGCTCAGCATCCCAACGCTCACTACGGATACGGAATTCATCCCAATCTGCAGCACGAGGACGGACATGCTTTTTATCCAGCTCAGTTAATGGCAGTTCAAGCATAGCTAAAGTTAAAGCCAGAGGAGTACCGTATTTTTGCTGAATATTCACAGCCGGCTCAATCCAATCATCAGTATCGTCTAACTCATCACAAATCATCAGAGCTGGCTTAGTGGCAGCCCCACCAAAGCAACCAGAAAGAAGCAATGAAATGATAAACACACTATAAGCTTTATGATTGAACCGAATTAGCATTACAGATTCACTCCATGCTCAGCTAGAAAGTTAACAAACTCATCTTCATCCATCGTTGCGATGTTTAACTCATTTGCCTTTTTAAGTTTTGAGCCAGCACCCGGCCCAGCCACTACACAATCAGTTTTTGCAGAGACACTGCCAGCCACTTTGGCGCCTAAAGCCAACAAGTGATTTTTCGCATCACTACGCCCCATACGCTCCAACTTACCTGTCAGAACCCATGTTTTACCCTGCAAGACTAACTCATCTTCAGACGGTTTTTCTATCGCTTCCCAAGAAATACCAGCCTCATTAATCAAGGCATCGATAACTTCGCGGTTATGTTCCTGTGCAAAAAACTGAGTAATATGCTTCGCTACAATCGGCCCTACATCAGGTACATCGATAAGCTCTTCTTCAGATGCTGACATCAAAGTATCTAGCTTGCCAAAATGATGCGCTAACGCCCGAGCAGTTGCCTCACCTACCTCACGAATACCCAAAGCGTAAAGGAAACGCGGCAATTGTGTATTACGGCTGTTGTTAATCGCATTAATCAGATTCTCGGCAGACTTGGGCCCCATTCTATCAAGCTTAGCGATCTCCGCTTGATCCAATGTAAATAAGCCCGCCGGATTATGTAACATATCAAGATCGACTAGCATTTCGATTAACTTATCACCTAAGCCATCGATATCCATCGCCTTACGGGATACAAAGTGCTTTAGCGCCTCTTTTCGTTGTGCCGCACAATACAAACCACCCGTACAACGAACAACTGCCTCCCCCTCTTGTCGCTCTACAGCCGAATCGCATACGGGACAAGATTTAGGAAACTCTACCGCTTCTGCTTCGGGTAACCTTCTATCATGTAACACTCGAACAACTTGAGGAATCACATCGCCAGCACGACGAATGATCACCGTATCACCTGCCCGGACATCAAGACGTTCAATCTCATCCATATTGTGTAAAGTGGCGTTAGAAACCGTAACACCGCCCACGAATACAGGCTCTAGACGAGCCACAGGGGTAACCGCACCTGTACGCCCGACCTGAAATTCTATTGCACGAATTGTTGTCATCTCTTCTTGAGCAGGGAATTTATGCGCTATTGCCCAGCGCGGCGCGCGTGATACAAAGCCCAACGCCTTTTGCTGCTCAAGGTTATTCACTTTAAAAACGACACCATCGATCTCGTAAGGAAGCGAATCACGCAGCTCAGAGACTTTTTGATAGTACGTCATACAACCATCAACACCATCGACAACATCTAACAATGGATTGAGTTTAAAGCCCCACTCCTTTAGCTGGGTCAGTATGGCCGCATGCTCAGAAACCAACTCACCGCCAGAAACGATACCAACGCTATAACTACACATCTCTAGAGGTCGAGAAGCAGTAATCTTGGGGTCCAACTGACGAAGGCTCCCTGCTGCAGCATTACGTGGATTTACAAATGGCTTTTGTCCCGTTGCAGCTGCACGTTGATTTAACCGTTCGAAACCTGCTTTCGGCATGTAAATTTCACCACGGACCTCTATCCGCTCTGGATAACCACTGCCTGTTAGCTTTAAAGGAATCGTAGGAATGGTACGTACATTCAGCGTGATATCTTCACCGGTGGTACCATCACCACGCGTTGCGCCACGAACCAGCAAACCATTTTCATAGAGTAAACTTACGGCAATACCGTCTAATTTTGGCTCACAAGCATATTGTATAGATCCACCACCTTGCTGATCTAAACGCTCTACCACTCTACGGTTGAACTCTTGCATATCCTCTTCATTGAAAGCGTTATCCAAAGAGAGCATCGGCAGTTCGTGAGCAATTTGGCTAAAGGCAGATAGAGGCTGCCCACCTACCCTTTGTGTAGGCGAATCAGATGTTATTAGCTCAGGATTTTCTCTCTCTAACTTTTTCAACTCATGGAAAAGTCGATCATACTCAGCGTCCGGAACCTCTGGATCATCCAAAACATAGTAACGATAGTTATGATGGTTTAGCTGCTCACGCAGAAATTCGATCTGTTCTTGTATAGACACGGTAAGACTCAATAAGGGGTATAGAGAGAAGAAAGCGCGGCTTAACGACCACGCTTTTTAAGAGCTTTCATTTCAAAATCGCGAACACGCTGTCGGTAGTGTTCCATCGTCTGGCTTCTTAGCACCGATCGGTTTTCATCCAGCATTTCGCCACCAAGATGCTTCGCTACAGTTTCTGCAGTAGCCAACATACACTCAAAGGCATCCATGACATCTTGCGGTTCTTCCATAGACATAAAGAACATCACCGCTTTTGTCGTAAGTGATTCGGGATTGTCTTGGACGAAGGTGCCTGGAGGAAGCGCATTTGCCATACTGAACTGTACAGGACTAACACCCGAAGCTTTTTCGAAACGGTGGTAAATATCCATTTCGCCAAAGTTCATACCGCAGGCATCAACTATTTTTTGCAATACAGGACCGTTAAACTGCGGCTGCTCTTTTGCAATTACAGAGATCACCAAGACATTTTCAGGATCTGGATCTTTCTCTAGAGGCTTCCGCTGCACACCTGCAGGCGCTACAACTGGCTCTGGTTCTGGCGAATATTCTACTTCTTCACGTAGATACTCAGGCTCCATTGATTCTTCAATTCTGGCATTTACAATTTCAGTCTGCTCAACCTCAGCCCCCTGAACCTCAACTGCCGGGGCTTTTGAAATAGTCTCTGTAACTGAAAGCTCGGAGCAATCATTATCTAGCGCCGAACCTAGAGTCAGATTTGCATATGGATCTTCTTCCACATGACCGAAATCAAAACCTGTTTGAGGATCATCCTCAATAGCTGAAGGAGTGCTGTTTTCAACACCTTTAAGATCCAACTGAGGGAAAGCTTCAGGTTCCTGTTCGCTTTCATGGATATGCTCTTTTTCATCAAGCTCATCCATAAGAAGCGTAACAGGCTTTTCGAAGTCAATTTCTTGAACAGGCTCAGCTACTGCTGCAATTACAGGCTCTGGCTCTGGCTCTGGCTCTGGCTCTGGCTCTGGCTCTGGCTCTGGCTCTGGCTCTGGCTCTGGCTCTGGCTCTGGCTCTGGCTCTGGCTCTGGCTCTACAAAGTTCTCGATAGGCTGTTGAGTTTCAATAAGCTTTTCTGATTTCAGCTCTGCGTCAACAGCTTCTGTTAACTCAAGTTCAGTGTCAGACTCTTCCTGAAGCATTTCGTACTCATTAATTTGCGTGTTCGTTGCTTCAACATCATGATTCTGTTCAGTATCAACACTTTCAATTTCTGAAACTTCATCAGAAAGCTCAGCATAGTACTGAGACTCTTGCTCTGCTTCCTGAACAATCTCAACCTCAGGTTCTGGCTGCACAGTATCTTCGACAGCTTCAGATTCTAGCTCAGCTACCGATGGCTCTTGCAGAACTTCATCTTCATGATATGGAGCAGTAGCATCTTGGATTTCAACAGCATTTTGCTCAAAACCGTTATCCGCAGTAACCACGGGAACCTCTTCCTCGGCAACTTCCTGATACGACTGAAGCCCTGGTTCTGGTTCTGGTTCTGGTTCTGGTTCTGGTTCTGGTTCTGGTTCTGGTTCTGGTTCTGGTTCTGGTTCTGGTTCTGGAATAGTTTGTTCTACTACGCGAGCAGGACCCAACACCCCTTCATCCATAGCATAATCGGAGACTTCTGATTTTGTTTCTTCCGCTTCTTTTGGAAGTGGCTCATCCATTACAGGGATGTCGTCAACAGTTAACGTCGGCTCAACTGTAACCTTACGTGCACTACCAACAATGCCGTCATCAATATCGAGATCATCATCCCAGACCGGCACTATAGGCTCTTCTTTTTTAACAGGCTTTTCTTCTGCTAGCGGCTGCATCTCTTGTGCATCCAATTCACTCGTATAAGAAGAGTTTTGAGTCTCAGCAGAGGGGGAATCACCGTCTAAATTTGGACGGTGATTAGAGAAAAGTGGGTCATCATCTAACGCGACCTTGCGGGCACCACCTGACGGTAACTCTGGATTAAATGAGTCATCTCCCTCTGGAAGATCAACAAAGTTTTTGTCGATGTTCATCTTTAGGCGATTACGCCCAATTTGCATACGACGCCAACCATCCAAAACAATCAGTAGGATTAAAACAACCCCACCGATTATTAACCATTCACGCAGAGTGATTTCCATGTGCTTAGTCGCGACCTTATCTTAAAAAAACGGTAATAAGTACCCACTATAAAAGAGCCAGATTTATTCGACAACTCTATCGATCGTAAGAATCATTGGTAAAGTTGTACCACGCACCTGAACTGGGGAGATCAGACCATATAGATCACCTGACTGTTCTTTTGGTTCACCCGTTTTTGAGACTCTCGCAGATACTTCAACAGTCGAAACCGTAGATAAACCTGACTGAGGATTCATCGCTTTAGAATCATCAAGAACGACATCAATAGGTAGGTCAGAAACTTGAAGTTTAACAGCTGCTAACGGGATACGACCGCCTACTTCGCGTGCAAACACAAACACAGTGGCATCAGCAGCAACTTGCTGTTTCAGCTGGTCATCAATATTCACTTTCAAGCTAATTGATGCTGGCATCAACTCAGGAATTTCTGGTACATCAACACCTTCAGCAATCAAGGCATCACGAGCATTGCGTACACCAGAACGAAGAGATTCTGCAGTCTTACCGTCAGAGTTACGAAGCGCTTTCAACCAATAATCCAGCGCACCTTGATAATCTTTGTGCTCATAGCGATCAATACCTAACAAACCTAAAACGGTAATTTCTAGAGGTTTAATCGCTAGCGTCTTATCAATAACCGTTTTGATCTCTGGGCTCATTTTACTTTCATTGGCAAAAAATAGAGCCTGTGCGTACTGACCTAAAACATCCGCATACTGCGGTGAATCTTCAGGTAACAAAGACACAACCTTTTCAAAACCAGCAGCCCCCTCTTTAAAGCGCCCTTGATTCATATAGGTTGTTGATAGTAAGTACCAACCTTCAGGGTTTTCTGGATTCAGCTCGAGCTCTTTTTCAAGCTGAGCAACGGCCTCTTCCAGTGTCGGTTGTTTACCATTGAAAGGATCTTTCGGCTGTTGCATTGATAACTCTAGATCTGCAGAACGTCCGTAAACGGAGTACAAACCAATAGCAGCAACAGGAATCATTAATGCCAACAGTGTTACAGTCACTAGCGTTTGCGACGTTAATGCAATGCCCTTCTTCGACTGTTTTTGCTCGTTTACATCTGAAAGCAGATTTCGCTCAAGCTCAGTTTTCAACGTCGCAAAATCCGTATCATCTAGGTTGCCTGCAGCTTTCTCTTCTTCTAATTCGGATAAGCGCTCCTGAAAGATCTCAATATTTTGTTGTTCGCGATCTTCAGCAACCTCATTTTGAATTAGGCGTCTAGCACGTACAAAGGGTAAAAATACAAAAGCAATAGCTAGTACCGTTAACAGCGCTATGCCTACCCATAGTTCAATCATTTATCTTTACCCTTATCTAAAATATCTTTCAGGCGCTGGGCTTCATCACCGCTAAGGGATGAATCTAGATCTTGCCCTTTGTCGTCCACTTTCTTCTTGCGCTTTCGAGAAAGAAAAACCATCACGATAATACCGATAACAGCCAACACAAACGGGCCATACCACAATACATAGGTCGCTTTATTAACCGGCGGGCGATATAGAACAAAATCACCGTACCTTGCCACCATAAAATCGACAATTTCGTCGTTATCGTTGCCTTCTTGCAACATCTTGTAGACTTCGTTACGCAAATCAGAAGCGATAGGCGAGTTAGAATCCTGCAAGTTTTGGTTTTGGCATTTTGGACAACGTAGCTCGAACGTTAATTGACGAAAGCGTTCGCGCGTTTCCTCATCCTTAAATTCGTAAGTATCAATAGCTGCCCATGACGACATAGGCAGAGAAAACAGCAATAACGCTAGGATTTTTCTCATTGTGCAGCGACCTTCTCAGAACTGTTGATCTGATCAATTATCCCTTTCAGCTTGGTCCACACTTGCTGATCGACAACACCGACATGCTTATACCGAATCACGCCTTGTGCATCGATCACATAAGTTTCAGGTGCTCCATAAACACCCAAATCTAGGCCTAAGCTTCCTTTGTCGTCATAAACATTTGTTGCGTAGGGATCTAAGTATTTATTCAGCCAAATTTTTGCTTTCTGGCGCTCATCTTTATAGTTAATACCTATAACTTTATAGCCTTCGGCCTTAATACTATTCAGCTGTGCATGCTCTTCTTTACAGGATGGACACCAAGTTGCCCAAACATTAACTAAAGCAGCTTCACCTTTAAGGTCTTCAGCGTTAAGCATTTTTCCTTCGTCATACAATGACGGTAGCTCAAACTGAGGGAAAGGCTTATTCAACAGCGCTGAAGGCAATTCCGTAGGATCCAGTTGAAGACCACGCCAAAGAAAAACACCTATTCCTAAGAAAATCGCCAATGGAATAAACAAAACAAAGCGACGCATGATTGATTACCCTTAATACTTAAGCGTTTGCTACAGCACGCTTATTTTGTTTTCTATAACGCTTGTCCATCGCAGCCAACAAACCACCAACGGTCATTAGCAAGCCCCCCAACCATAACCAACGTACAAATGGTTTATGCTGAACACGAACCGCCCATGCACCGCCTTCAAGAGGTTCACCCAACGCAACATATAGATCTCGTGTTAGACCTGGGTCAATTGCGGCTTCAGTCATAACTGTGCCACTGGCGTTGTACATACGTTTTTCTGGGAAAAGCTCACCATAAGCCTCCCCATCTTTCAGTACACGTAAACGCGCTTTATCTGAAACATAGTTAGGACCTACAACATCTCGAGTGCCGTCAAAAATAAACTCGTACTGTTTAAAGCTAAGTTTGTCCCCTGGCACCATTCTAAGATCGCGCTCTTCGTTATAGATAGAAACGAGCGTCATACCAACAATCGTTACCGCAACACCAATATGGGCTAATACCATCGCATAATAGCTACGAGACAACGTAGTTAGCGCTTTAAAAGGTGCCTTACGGTGAGAAACTTTGTTCCAAATATCTTTAATCGATACGAACGTAATCCAGAATACAAGCGCCATGCCTAGGAATACGTACCAATCAAAGCCATCGCCATACAGCATAGGGAACACAGCAGCACAGACAATGCTCAATACAAATGGAATGACTAATTGAGCGGTAAGATATGAACTCTTAGTACTTCTCCAACGAGAAAGAATACCAAAGCCCATAAAGCCAACCATTACAGCCATTAGAGGTATAAAGAGTGCGTTAAAGTACGGAGGACCTACCGAAATCTTACCCATACCTAAGGCATCAATAAGCAGCGGATACAATGTTCCTAATAGAACCATCATCGCTACTACCACTAATAGAACATTGTTACCTAGCAAGAAGGTCTCGCGCGAAACCAATTCAAAACTTGATTCACTTTTTACATGCGCAGCTTTCAATGCATAGATCAACAAAGATCCACCAATCGTGATCGCCAACAGCGCAAGTAGGAAGTAGCCTCGCTCTGGGTCTGTCGCAAAGGCATGTACTGAAGTAAGTACGCCAGAACGAACCAAAAAGGCACCTAATAAGCTCAAAGAGAAGGTAAAGATCGCTAGCAATACGGTCCAGCTTTTAAACACACCACGCTTTTCAGTCACAGCTAAACTGTGAACCAGTGCAGTACCTACCAACCATGGCATAAATGAAGCGTTTTCTACTGGATCCCAGAACCACCAGCCACCCCAGCCTAATTCGTAATATGCCCACCAGCTTCCTAATGCGATACCTAGGGTTAAGAATGCCCACGCAACAATTGTCCAAGGACGTGACCAACGCGCCCAAGCCGCATCTAAACGACCGCTTAGCAAAGCAGCAATAGCAAAGGCAAACGCAACAGAGAAACCAACATAGCCCATGTACAGCATTGGCGGATGTAGAATCAGACCGATATCTTGCAGCAATGGGTTAAGGTCGCCACCCTCTTGTGGGAAACGAGGCAAATGACGTTCAAATGGACTCGATGTCATCAGTGTAAACAGGATAAAACCAACACTGATAATACCCATGACACCTAATACACGAGCGACAATATCTTGCGGCAAGTTGTCACTTTTAATCGCTACAGCCCAAGTCCAACCACCTAGGATCACAACCCAAAGCAGCAATGAACCTTCATGCCCGCCCCAGATAGCACTGATTTTGTAATAGATAGGTAGCGCTGTATTTGAGTTTGTTGCGACATATGCAACAGAGAAGTCATCTACAACAAAGGCGTAGCCAAGGCATACAAGACTGACCATCAAGAAGGCAAACATGCCTGTCGCTAATGGACGCGCAAAGCCCATCCATAAAGCATTCTTACTATAAGTACCTGCTAACGGAACAACCGCTAATAACGCAGCCAAACATAAAGATAAAATTAGTGCGTACTGACCTAACTCAGGGATCATTTGTTAAACACCTCACCCTCTGGTTTAGGCATATGACCACTCTTTTCTAGTGCTTCAGCAACTTCTGGTGGCATATAGTTTTCATCATGCTTAGCTAACACTTCAGTCGCCTCAAGTTCATTAGAACTATTTAATTTGCCTTGGGAAACAATACCCTGACCTTCACGGAATAGGTCAGGCAAGATACCTTCATAATGAACCGTCATTACGCTTTCGTAATCTGTAAGTTGGAAAGTCACTTTCAGACTTTGAGGATCACGCTTAACACTGCCCTCTACAACCATGCCACCCGCTCTAATTCGCGTATCCTTAGGCGCTTCGCCCTTAGCAATCTCAGTTGGAGAGTAAAAAAGGTTAATATTTTGGCTAAGAGCAAACATAGTTAGGCCAACAGCCGCTCCGACACCAAAAACAATAAATAAAACGATAATTAAACGTTGTTTGCGTTTAGGGTTCATGAAGATTTTTTCTCCCTGCGCAGGCGACGTGCAAGATCAGAGATAACCTTCTTTTTTTGCAGTGCCGGATTCACAATATTAATAACAATAACGAATAGAGCGATGGCATAACTCAACCAGACATATAAACCATGTCCGCCCATCGCGATAAAATCTGAAAAACTATCAAAACTCACTGAATTAGCCTCTCTGTTTTTCTATCAATTCCCGCACCCAACTGGAGCGACGTTCTCGATATAAAATTTCATTTCGAGTACGCATCATCAAAGAGACCGCGAAGAAACAATAAAACCCTATGACCATGACGAGGAGTGGCACCCACATTTCAGCGGGCATCGCCGGTTTCTCAGTCAAAGTAAATGTTGCTGGCTGATGTAGAGTATTCCACCAATCAACTGAATATTTGATGATTGGGATATTCACTAAACCAACCAAAGATAAAACTGCAGAAGCTTGAGCTGCCGTCGCTTCACTCTCTATTGCTGAGTTCAAAGCAATAACGCCTAAGTAAAGGAATAGAAGGATTAGCATGGACGTTAAGCGCGCATCCCAAACCCACCAAGAACCCCAAGTAGGTTTACCCCAAATTGCACCTGTAGCTAAAGCCAAGATCGCAATGGAAGCACCAATAGGCGCACAAGACTTAGCGACCATATCGGCCACTTTCATTTTCCAGATAAGTCCGATTGCACCTGCGATTGCCATCATCATGTAGCAGGATTGAGCCAAGATAGCGGAAGGAACATGGATATAGATAATTCTAAAGCTGTTACCCTGCTGGTAATCCTCTGGAGCAAAACCTAGCGCCCAAACAACACCTGCAATAAGTGCAATAGCTGCTGCGATTGCAAATCCGGGCAGCAACTTACCCATAATTTCATAAGACCAGCGTGGCGAAGCCAATTGATAAAACCAACGGGGCATCCACTTCTTCTTTTCGCTCATAACTACCTAAACTTATCCGCTCACGGAAATTCGTAATGCTGCACCAATAGCAAGAGGCGCCATCACAACACCCAAAGCCAAAATAGCGCCTAACAACGCAAAATACCCTGCAAGCGGCAATCCTGTCACTGCCGCCTGAACTGCGCTGGTACCAAAAATAAGCACAGGGATATACAGTGGCAGCACCAGTAGAGATATCAGCACGCCACCCTTTCTTAATCCCACCGTCAATGCCGCACCGATGGCACCGATTAAACTTAATGTTGGTGTCCCTAACAACAGACTCAACATCAAGCCACTCATTCCTTCTGCTGGTAAAAACAGCATCACCCCGAGTAAGGGCGCTAATAGCGTTAATGGCAGACCACTCATCATCCAGTGAGCAATCACTTTAGCCAACACAACCACAAACAGAGGCTGCGGACTTAACAGCGTCTGCTCTAATGTTCCGTCTTCGAAATCCGATCGAAATAGGCTATCCATAGACAATAAGGTAGCGAGCAATGCTGCCACCCAAACAACACCGGGAGCCACCTCAGCCAAGAACGTCGGTTCAGGACTCACACCCAGTGGGAATAATGTCGCGACCATTAAAAAGAAAATGAGCGGATTAAACAAATCGCTTTTTTTACGATAAGCCAACATTAAATCCCGCTTTAATACGGCATAGAATAAACTTGATACAGACGTATCGCCCTGACCTAACTCATCTTTTGTCACTGTCTGGTCCATTAAGTTCCCGCCAATTCATCAAGATTTAATCGACGTACCTGCTCGCCCACACCCAGCTCATGGTGAGTGGTTAAAATCACACAACCACCTTGCTTCGCATGATCAAGAATAAGCTGTTCTTTTTCTGCAACACCTTTTTTATCAATAGCTGTGAAAGGCTCATCGAGAATCCACAACTTAGCGCTACTTAAATACAAACGCGCAAGGCTTACTCGACGATTCTGACCTGCAGAAAGCGTATGGCAGGGAGAATCTTCAAAACCGGTTAATCCCACTTTATCCAACGCCATAGGGATATCAGCGACATTTATCCCCGGATGCATCGCAGCATACCAGTGGAGATTTTCTTCAGGCGTGAGCACAGCCTTCACCCCAGGGTGGTGACCAAAATATAGGAGCTCTCGACGGAATTCTTCGCGAACCTCTGAGATAGGTTCTCCTTCCCAGTAAATATCGCCTTCATAATGATTAGATAGACCGCTGAGGATACGCAGCAGTGTCGTTTTACCGCTACCGTTTTGGCCTTCAATCTGGATAACTTCGCCTTGTGATACAGAAAAATTCAGATCTTCGAACAAAATACGTTCGTCACGCTCACAAAACAGGTTTTCAACTTGTATTAACGCTGTATCCAAATCAATCCCCAAACCCAATCGAGTCTTCCGACCTATTTCTTAAACTTTGAATCGCTTAAGAAATGTAATTTACGGCAATAAACTATACTTTTTACAATATCTGCCGATTATTAACCGAGGGATTATATACGAATATCTGATTGCACGGCACTGTTGTATTGCTTTCTAAAAGTTGGATTCTTATCCTCATTTAGCAGCATATATTTCTCATAGAATAACGCCCGCACGCTCCTTACTCATTCCCTAGGACTAGAGGTTACTAAACTTGCTACCACAACTACCTGCTATTCCACTGCAAACGACCAGCAGTAGTAGCGATTCTGCTCAAAATATAAATCGACTGTTCCCAGTCGGGCAGAACGTCAGTGCAACCGTTGTAGCGGTAAGTAGGGATCAGATCCAGCCAGAAGTTTTTAAACTCAAACTGGAAGTTAACAATCGTTTGATCCAGATGGGGGTCTTTCAAGCCCTGCCTGTAGGGCAGAAGATTAATGTAAATCGTCAAAGTGATGGCCAAATTCAGATCACGCCGCAGCCTGCTCAGACGGCCAATACAGCGAATACCCAGGCAAGCAATACACAAAACCAACCGCAACAAGCCCAACAAAGCGCTAACAATACGGCCGCCAGACCTGATCCTGGCATACAGTTAAAACTTGCCCAATCAGGCGATATTCTAAAACTTCCTGCCGATACGCGCATTACAGCTGCAGTCATCAGCAGTCGCCCTGTCTATCCACCTTCAACATCGAGTACTCAGCCAGTACAAACTAATGTAGCGAGCACCACGACAACGCCGCAACAAATATCAGTAACATCCCAACAAACAACAGCTACTTCGCAACAAGCCATAACGACTTCTGGTCAGCCAAATAATACGAGCCCGGCAGCCCAACAAGCACCCGCGCCAACCGCTCAGACAAGTACCTCTGCAGCAGGCGGATCAACCCTAGTACAACCGGCAATTACATCTACAAGTGTTCAGAGTAATACTGCCCAAGCAACAAATACTGCGGGGGCTCAGCCGAACATTACAACGCCAATCAACAACAGCGCGCCGCAAAACCAACCCGCTCCCACAACTCAAGGGGCAACTACAGTAACTACCTCACAAACCACGAGTCCTTCGATACAACAGCAACAGCAACAGCAACAGCAAAACATTGCAGATAAAACTAACCCAGCTACACAACAGGTCCAGCAAAACCCTACACCTGTTAGGACAGGCCCACCAATACATCACCTTGTAAGCTTAGCGCTACCAGACGGTTCAAAAGTAGAGGTTCAATCGCCTCGACCTATTCCGCAGGGTGCGCAACTGCAATTGGTCTCGAACGGTAATCAAAACGTTCAGGTTCTGCGTATTCAGGAACCACCTCTGACGTTAAATTCTGCGTTAGACAAACCAGCTATACAGGAAATACTGCGAAATACTTTGCCAGTACAGCAACCTACAGCTACGGCTTTCAATCAGTTGGCACAAGCTACTGCAACCGAGGCAAGCCAAACCTCTCAGATAGGCAGTGTAGTTCGTAGCATGCTGAACCTGTTCGGCGTCCGCCCGGGGAGTAGCGAAGCGCCCTCTCAGATACGTCAAAACGTTGAATTAGGTGGGCTAAGTACTGAGCGCCAATTAAGCCAAGGACGAAGTGCAAGCCCTTTAGACATGAAAGCCCAGTTGCAACAATTGAAACAACTCAGCGACAAACTTCCTGCTGAACAGCGAGAACGTTTTGATCAGATTATTAAAGGTTTACAATCTAGGGTAACCAGCCAACAGATTAACTCTCTTCATCAGTGGCGCGAGCTGCCAGATGGCGGATTTGAGCGCGTATTACAACTAGATCTACCGATTAAACAAGGTGAAAGCTGGGAGAATTTAGAACTTAGACTTAGCCGAGAAGGCGGGACTAACGCTGCAGGCGAAATGATTTCAGTTTGGCGGGTTCGACTGCACTTTGATCTTGAGGAGCAAGGCGGCGTCGATGCTGAAATCAGGTTAACAGATGGACATGAAATCAGTACGCTATTTTGGTGTGAACAAAAAGTTACCGCAGAAAAATTGAGAGAGCGCTCCGAAGAGTTTGCTGAAAAATTAAGAATGTGTGGTTTTAATAATTCAGAAATCACTTGGCATGAGGGTCAAGCCCCTCGTCAGGATCAGGTGGTTCATAAACAGCTAGTCGATCTGCATACATGAAATTTTCCAAACCTGATTTAGATGCTCCGCGACAAAAAGCGATCGCCCTGAAATACGATCAAGAGATGGGCAAGGCCCCGCTCATCGTTGCTAAAGGTATGGGGGAAATTGCTGAACAGATCATTGCGCTCGCAGAAGAAAATAATATCCACATCCACGAAAGCCCTGAACTTGTGGAAGTGTTAATCAGACTTGAACTGGGTGACGAGATTCCTGAATCACTCTACAGAGCGATTGCGGAAGTAATTGCCTTTGCTTACAGCCTAAAACATGATCCGGCTGAGATCATTAAGGCAGCAGAGCAGAAGAACTAACGATCTGAACCTAATGCCTCATGAGGCGCCTGCAACTCTTTATGCAACAGCGCCATCAATTCCGCTTCAGGTCGCCCTAATCCGCAATTTTTAACCAGATCATCAACATCCGCTCCCATCTCCATCAAACGGGTCGCTTGATTGTAGGCCAAAGCAGATGGGTCTCGGTTTTCTAATTCCAGTTGTTTATCAGCGGTTAGATTCAGCTTCTGTTCCACCTCAATAAGACGACGTCCCATACCGATAGATCCATTCGTCATTGCTTGAATTTCATTACGCAGAACATTGATAAGCGCCTGATGCTGACGCTCATTTTTTTGTAAGCGCTTGAACAGCACGTAGCTTGTACAAGCGGTACCCAACGCTATGATAAGTAGAACGATTTCAAACAATGACGGCATTATCTCTCCAAAGCCTCTATCCTTTAGAAGGCCTTATCAAACTGATTCATCAATTCAGGAATATCTAGAATGGCACAACGCTCTTCCATGTAAGTACCCCATAGCCACTTACGCGGATTATCATTGCCAGCCCAAGATACTTTATCCGCTGGAATCCGAACCGATTTTACCAATTCATCACAAGCTAGCGCCCAATGGCGACCACGAAGAATAATTAACTCATCGTATTTAGCCATCTCAGGCTGATAACGCTCAGGAATCAACCATAAAGCCGTATCAATAACATTGGTATCTGCGCTGGTTCCACCAAAGCGACCTAGACACCAATCATGTGCGGCATCCAACGTTAGAGAAACAGAACTTAAATGCACTGCTCCTTCAATATAATCGAACGGAATCGCTAAATTTAAGCCATGCATCTTGATCAACACACAATTGATCTCTCGGCTTGTTGCCCCCGAACCTGCAGCTAATTGCGCCTGATCTGGAGTTGTCTCCGGTGCTGGTGCTGGTGCTGGCTCTGGCTCTGGCTCTGGCTCTGGCTCTGGCTCTGGCTCTGGCTCTGGCTCTGGCTCTGGCTCTGGCTCTGGCTCTGGCTCTGGCTCTGGCTCTGGCTCTGGCTCTGGCTCTGGCTCTGGCTCTGGCTCTGGCTCTGGCTCTGGCTCTGGCTCTGGCTCTGGCTCTGGCTCTGGCTCTGGCTCTGGCTCTGGCTCTGGCTCTGGCTCTGGCTCTGGCTCTGGCTCTGGCTCTGGCTCTGGCTCTGGCTCTGGCTCTGGCTCTGGCTCTGGCTCTGGCTCTGGCTCTGGCTCTGGCTCTGGCTCTGGCTCTGGCTCTGGCTCTGGCTCTGGCTCTGGCTCTGGCTCTGGCTCTGGCTCTGGCTCTGGCTCTGGCTCTGGCTCTGGCTCTGGCTCTGGCTCTGGCTCTGGCTCTGGCTCTGGCTCTGGCTCTGGCTCTGGCTCTGGCTCTGGCTCTGGCTCTGGCTCTGGCTCTGGCTCTGGCTCTGGCTCTGGCTCTGGCTCTGGCTCTGGCTCTGGCTCTGGCTCTGGCTCTGGCTCTGGCTCTGGCTCTGGCTCTGGCTCTGGCTCTGGCTCTGGCTCTTCAGTATTTTGATCTACGGAATCAGCAAGCAAAGCATTTTCTTCACTTTCCGCTTCTAAACCTTGATGCTCTAAACTTTCTTCTGCTGCGATCTGCTCTTCAATGGCCGCAATTTCAGCTTCAGTATCAATTGCACCCGCATCAGGATCTGATAGCAGCGATTCTAGATAATCAAAAACAAGCTTTTGAACGCCATGAACTTCTACTTCATCCTGTTCAAGAGGCTTTTTATCCGACTGACTCATAGGGCCTCCTGCTTTTGACGTTCTAATAAAGTACGCAATAAACGCGCATAAGAATGAACCCCTCGACTACTGGAGTCCATAACCGAAGGTACAAGCCCTTGAATACTCGCATTCCTAAACTTGGTATCTACCGGAATAACCGCGTTAGAGATCTCATTTGGATAATTATGGTGGAGTTCTCTTAAGCTACTTACAGAAGCTTGAGTTCTGCGATCGTAGAACGTCGGAATAATCGTAAAGCTCAATTTTTTACTACGAGCACGGTTAATCATGTTGATCGTTCTAACCATGCGTTCTAGACCTTTCAAGGCCAAGAACTCGGTTTGAACAGGAACTAGCAAGTGCTCACATGCAGCAAGAGCATTAACCATTAACACCCCTAAAACAGGCGGACTATCAATCAACACATAATCATACTGATCACGAACGTGTGCTAAGGCTTTGGCAACCTGCAGACCCATACCTTCTGCACCTACTGCTTTACGTTCTAATGTCGCCATGGCTGTAGAAGCAGGTATCAGCTCTATACGCTCATGACTGCTTTTTAAAAGCAGGCGCGTTACGTCATCTTTCTTAACTTGGCTACTGCCAGTGAATAGATCATAGACACTGTCTTCCAATTCATCGGGGTCATAACCAAAATAACTGGTCAAAGATCCATGCGGATCCAAATCAATCAACAAGACACGATAGCCAACCTCCGCCAATAACCCAGCGATTGTCACTACTGTTGTTGTTTTGCCGACACCACCCTTCTGGTTGGCAACTGACCATACATGCATTTAATTTTCTTCCTGTTCCGGTGGCTTAGGTTCAGCTCTTCTGAACAAAACATCACCATCTCCGGTTTCTACCTGTTCAATTACGGGTACCGTTTCTTCTTCCGGCGTTGATAACACCGTTGATACAGCATCAGCACTGACCTGCTGACTACCAAATGAAGATACGGTTCTACGGACCTTTTCATCTCGAGAAACGACAATCAACACTCGGCGATTTAATTTCTGGCCTTCAGCGGTGCGGTTGCTGTAAGCAGGTTGAAACTCACCATAGCCCACAGCAGCCATTCGCTCTGGCTCTACTCCAAATTGAGCTAACAATCTTACTACTGCTGCAGCCCTAGCAGCTGATAGTTCCCAATTTGACGGATAAGCATCGGTCGATATTCTTTGGTTATCGGTAAACCCTTCCACATGAATGGGGTTAGGCCGCCCCTTAAGCATAATTGCTATCTGCTCTAGCAATTGATCCGCAAGAATATTCGGTAATGCACCACCTGAATCAAACAGATAATTTGATCTCAACTCGATAGAAAGCCAAAGATCATTACCTGTAATTCGAAGTTGTCCGTCATCAATCAGCTTAGCAAAAGCTACCGCCATCTCCTGTTGCAGCGCTTTTAAAGCGTCTGTTTCTTCCTGATCTGGCGGTGAAATTGTAACTTCCGGCACATCTACATCGGTTTTACCACCTATAAAGATAGCAAATCCACTTTCACTCTTTCCTTCGCCTGGAGCCGGATTACTATCAATCGCTTGGTCTACACCGACAAAAACACCCGCAAGCGCTTCGGTTAAATGCTTATATTTTTCTTCGTTAACCGACGAAATCGCATACATCACTACAAAGAACGCAAACAGCAAAGTAATAAAATCCGCATAAGAGATAACCCAACGGTCATTGCGAACACTATCATCTACTATCTGTCGACGGGGCATAATTATCTCAAATAACCTTGGAGGCGTTGTTGAATCGCTTTAGGGTTTTGCCCCTCTGCAATAAACATCAACCCCTCTAACACCATCTCTTGAGCCTGGTATCTCATAGAAATCAGACTCTTAATTTTGTTTGCCACAGGAATCAAGAATAAGTTCGCGATACCAATACCATAGATCGTCGCGACAAATGCAGTAGCGATACCACTCCCTAAGCTTTCTGGATCAGAAAGATTACTCATGACATGAATCAAACCTAAGACCGCACCAATAATCCCCAAGGTTGGTGCATATCCGCCCATGCTCTCTATTACTTTAGTACCTTGGAGGTCCCGTTGTTCCATCGTAATAAGATCAACTTCTAGGGTACTTCTAATAACATCAGGCCCCTTGCCATCAGCTAATAAAAGCAGACCGGTCTTAACAAAATCATCTTTATGCTTATCAGCTTCAGCCTCTAGAGACAAAAGGCCTTTACGACGTGCAATAACACACCATTGCACAATCTCATCAATCTTGCCTTTCAGATCTTGCTGATTATTGCCAAAAGCCCAACCAATTAATTTGATTGCACGAGCAAAGTCCTGTTTTGGCGACTGAATAATCGCGGCAGCTAGAGTGCCGCAAATAACGATTGCAGCAGCAGGTAAGTTTAGAAGCTCTTGTGCATGTCCGCCTTCGAGATAGTTACCACCCAGTACGGCTGCAAAAGCTAGTAATACACCGATTACAGCAGTGAAATCCATCTAAACTACCTTCTATTACTCAAAATGGGCCCAAACTCGGTTAAGTCTAAGATCTCATTGGCCAATCCAGCATTAACTACTGCCTGGGGCATACCATAAATGGTACAACTTGCTTCATTCTGCGCCCAAATTGTCGCCCCTTGTTGGCGTAACATTTTGGCGCCGTCCCGACCGTCAGCCCCCATACCAGTCAGAATAATCCCGAGCACTTTGTTGCCATAACTTTTAGCTGCAGATGCATAGGTAACATCGACACTTGGCTTATAAGTTAATCGCTCATCTCCCGGCATAATTCGGATTTTGTCCAAACTACGCGGATCAATAATCATTTGATGCCCACCGGGTGCTAATAGCGCTCGACCAGGTATCAAACGGTCGCCATCTTCTGCTTCTTTAACCGAAATTTTACATTGTTGATCCAGACGCGTAGCGAATACCGACGTAAACGTCTTAGGCATATGTTGAACTAACAAAATCGGATGGGGAAAATTAGCAGGTAACTGAGTCAATATCTGCTGCAGCGCAGCCGGTCCACCAGTTGAAGAACCAATAACTACAATCTTACAGCCAGAAGGGACAGAAATTTTTGATGCAGGCTTATGCCCTGTAGGTTTCTGGGTTTCTGGTTGAGCCGATTTTGATTTTAACTGTGAAACGGCTGGTCGCTCCCGTAGGGGCAAACTAGAAGAGGTACGCGATCTGTCTGTTGGTCTAGCAGGCCTAGGGGTAGAAGATGCAGTCCTCTTAGAAGGCACAGGTCGAGACGGTTTACTTTCCGCCTCGGGCCTAAACACCATCGACTTACTTTTACTATCGCCCGATCCAAATGGGGATATAAAGCTACTACGTAGCTTTGAATGACGTGAACGACCTAATTCAACAACCTTATCTCGAAGTTGTTTTTCCAAAGATGCAGAATGCTCCATCCAAGCACGCATATCTTTGGATAAATAATCCAGCGCACCTGCTTCAAGCGCTTGCAATGTGACCTGAGCTCCCTCATGAGTTAGTGAAGAGAGCATCAGTATATTGGTCGGGCATTCCCGCATGATCACTCTGACTGCTTCGATACCATTCATTTGCGGCATCTCCACATCCATCGTGATCAAGTCAGGTTTCAGTTTCTTGGCCTGCTCAACGCCTTCCTTACCGTTTTGAGCAGAGCCAACCACTTCTATTCGACTATCTCCTGAGAGCAAGTCAGTGATACGGTGTCTAAAGAAACCAGAATCATCTACCACCAGTACCTTAACAGACATCTTTATTTGCTCTCATTCAGGTACATCAAGAAGCGTGATATTTAAGCAAGTTAGGGATATCAATAATCAATGCGATACGACCATCACCTGTAATTGTTGCACCAGACAAACCTGGCGTGCCATGTAGGATCGTACCTAGAGGTTTAATTACAACCTCTTCTTGACCTACAAGCTGATCAACTACAAATCCTACTCGCTGAGTACCGACAGTAACAATAACCACATGGCCTTGCTCCGGCAGATCAGCACCTTGTTGGCCATCGATCAACCAACGTTTAAGGTGGAATAGCGGTAATGCTTGGTCTCGAACAATGATCACTTGCTGACCATCAACGATATTGGTCTTAGTCAAATCAAGGTTGAAGATTTCGTTAACATTTACCAATGGCAATGCAAACGCTTGATCTTCCAAAATAACCATCAGCGTTGGCATGATTGCCAATGTTAGAGGTACCTGAATCGCAATACGCGAACCTTGACCGATTACAGAATCAATATTCAACGTACCGTTTAGCTGGGTAATTTTTGTCTTAACAACATCCATACCCACGCCACGACCAGAAACATCAGAAATTTCTTTCTTAGTTGAGAAGCCCGCAGCAAAGATCAAGTTGAAACATTCTTGTTCAGTAAGACGACGAGCCGCTTCAGCATCCATCATGCCTCGCTCAATAGCCAGATTACGCAGTTTTTCTGCGTCCATACCAGCACCGTCATCTTGAATAACCAATAGGATGTGGTCACCTTCCTGCTCAGCAGAAAGTAATACATGACCTTCTCTTGGCTTACCCGCAGCTTCACGCACATCAGGTGATTCAATACCGTGGTCCACGGCATTACGAACCAAGTGAATCAAAGGATCAGCAAGTGCTTCGACCAAGTTTTTATCTAAATCAGTATCTTCACCACGAAGCTCTAGGCGAATCTCTTTTTTCAAGTTACGTGATAGGTCACGAATCAAACGCGGGAAGCGACCAAAAACCTTCTTAACAGGCTGCATTCGCGTTTTCATAACTGACATTTGTAAGTCAGCCGTAACCATATCTAGCGTACCTAACGCCTTCGCCATCTCTTCGTCTTCACGGGTTACACCAAGACGAACCAAACGGTTTCGAACCAATACCAGCTCACCCACCATGTTCATGATTTTGTCTAGCAAACGTGTATCTACACGAACATTGCTTTCAGGCTGAGGCTTAGCTTGCTGATGCGCAGCTTTAACCGCGGCAGCTGCAGCACTTTCACGTTTTTCAGGCTCAGGAGCAGTTGGCGCAGGAGCAGGTGTAGCAACAGGAGCTGGCACAGCTGGTGCGGGAGCAGGTTCTGGCGCACTAACGGACGCAGCCGCTGGTGCCGATGCCGGTGCCGGTTTTTCTGCAAACGCACCTTTGCCTTGAGATTGCAGCTCATCCAGCAATGCTTCAAATTCATCTTCTGTGATCAGATCACCACCAGCAGGTTCTGGTTCTACAGCAGGCGCTTTTGAACCACCCTCTGAACCAGGCCCCTTACCTTGGCCATGAAGTTCATCGAGCAATGATTCGAATTCATCTTCAGTGATAAGGCCGTCATCCGCCGCATTCTCTTCGGTAGGAGCCGGACCTCCTAGATCATCTAACAGCATATCGAATTCATCTGAACTCTGATCTGCATTACTTGCTACAGGCTCAGGAACTGGCGCAGCTGGAGCGGGCTCTGGCGCCACCGGAGCAGGTGCAGCTTCAGCGGGTACTGGAGCACCGCCACTTGCAAAAGCAATTAGAGCCTTAATAAGTTGTGGATCCGCATTTTCTGGCTCTTGACCGCCCCTTACGGCATCAAACATCACGTTTACAGTATCAAGTGCCTGCAGTACTACATCCATCAGTTCTGGCGAAACTTTGATTTCGCCATTTCTCAACATATCAAAGAGATTTTCTGCGTTATGGCAACAATCAACCATAGGTTCAAGTTGCAAGAAACCTGCACCACCTTTTACGGTATGAAAGCCACGAAATATTGCGTTGAGCAGATCACTGTCATCTGGACGCTGCTCCAGATCAACTAACTGTTCAGATAATTGCTCAAGGATTTCACCTGCTTCGACAAGAAAATCCTCAAGAATCTCCTGATCCACATCCAAACTCATACGGCGCTCCTCTTAAAAACCCAGACTGGAAAGCAGGTCATCAACTTCATCTTGGTTACTGACTACATCAGCACTATCTTTGTTGACCTGCGGCCCCTCAGCCTGAATAGGATTCTTTTTATTATCCTGCTTGTCATCTTCTGGTGCGGTTTGCACCTCGATGCCCGACAATTTTTCAACCTGAGCAGCCATTTCCATCAAACCAACAAGGTGTGTTTCTACATTTGTCACCAAGTTAATAACACGACGGATTAGCTGCCCTGTAATGTCCTGATAGCTCTGAGACACCACAATATCAGTCAACTCTGACCGCAAAGTTTCAATTGTCTTTTCAGATTCTTCTTTTACTGCACATGTACGGTCATAGACGCCGTTCAAATTGTCGTGTTCTTTTTCTAACTGACCAACTAGCGACAATAGGTCTTTAAACCGTTCACTCTGTGAATCTAAACGATCAACCAAACCCAGCGCCTTATCGACACGGTCCATGGTTTCATGTGCATTTTTTTCGGTAACTTCAATTACATAATTGAGACGATCAGCTGCATCCGCATCTTTAGGAGCTGCTTCATCATCCAATTCCAAGCTAGTACCTAGCTCTGAAGAAAAGGCTTTAATCGCTTCATGCAGACCACGTGTCAGATGACCCACTTCACTAAAGAAGGTCTTATGTCTGAATTCATGGAGTTCTTGGATCAGATCCATGGCTTCAGAGAGATTCCCTTCATTCAGGACGGAAACCAATTCCTGAGCCTTCAACTGCAATTCCATTTCGAAGCGCCCTACACCTTTATCTGTTCCTGCAATCATTACAACGGACCCTATTTCTTATCCTAGGCGTTCAAAGATCTTATCAATCTTTTCTTTCAGCACTGCTGCAGTAAATGGCTTAACTACATAACCGTTTACCCCTGCTTGCGCCGCCGCAATAATCTGCTCTTTCTTAGCTTCTGCTGTAACCATAAGCACTGGCATGTGAGCTAAGTTAGGATCAGAACGAACCTCTTTTAAAAGATCGATACCGGTCATTCCTGGCATATTCCAATCTGTGACCAGAAAATCAATTCCCCCTTGCTTAAGGATCGGCAGTGCAGTCTGACCATCATCCGCTTCCTGAACATTTGTCATGCCCAGATCGCGCAATAGGTTTTTAATAATTCGTCTCATTGTGGAGAAATCATCCACTACAAGAATTTTCATGTCTTTATTCAAGACGGCCTCCTGTTAGAACTACGCAACTTGTTGAGTCTACACTTAATTACCGCAATTACGTTGAGTCTGGTCAACCCTTTTTATTGCCAATCACTTAGTCGCGAACGCAACCTTAACGCTGCTTGACTGTGGATCTGACTAACTCGAGACTCACTTACACCTAAAACTTGACCAATTTCTTTTAAATTGAGCTCTTCATCATAATAGAGCGCTAACACCAACTTTTCCCGTTCTGGTAAGTTATTTATAGCTGCACTTAGCGCTTTTAAAAATGCTTCTCGCTCAAAATTTTGATTTGGACCGGGATCATCGTTAGCAAAAGACTCCCCTGGACCTTCATGTTGAGGATTGATCATCTCCTCGAAACTAAAGAGTCTGCTATCCAAACTATCCTTAAGCAAATTATGGTAATCAGCAACACTAATCCCCATCTCTTTAGCCACTTCTGAATCTGTTGCATCGCGTCCTGTTCGAGCTTCTATCTGCTGAATAGCTTCTGTTACGCGACGACTATTTCGATGTACCGAACGCGGCGTCCAATCACCACGGCGTACTTCATCAATGATGGAGCCACGAATGCGGATCCCTGCATAAGTTTCAAAGCTCGCTCCTTTTGAAGCATCGTATTTACTTGCGGCTTCAAGTAAACCGATCATGCCTGCTTGTATAAGATCATCCAGCATTACAGTCGCAGGCAAGCGAGCAAGCAAGTGATGTGCAATACGTTTAACTAGCGGCGCATACTGCTCAATTAGCTCTTCACTCGTTTGTAATTGCAGCTGGTTGTACATACCGCCTCTTTGCTAGTCCGAAGGGCGAACTCCTTGAACGAGCCGCTCAACAAAAAACTCTAAATGACCTCGGGGCACAGTTTGAACCGGCCACCCATTTACTTTATTCGCTAATTGACGATATGCCAAGGAGACTTTGCTCTTTGGAAACGCTTTTAAAACAGCCACTTGACGTTGAACCGCCTTACGAACATTTTCATCATAAGGTATTGATCCTACATATTGAAGGGTCACGTCAAGAAACCTATCAGTAACTGTTAATAACTTCCCAAACATATTACGTCCTTCCTGCTCACTTCGAACCATATTGGCCAGAACGCGGAAGCGGGTCATCCTATAATCCCGATTTAACAGTTTAATTAAAGCATAAGCATCGGTAATTGAGGTGGGTTCATCACAAACAACTACTAAAACTTCTTGTGCGGCTTTAACAAAGCTCACGACCGAATCAGAAATACCTGCTGCCGTATCAATGATCAGAACATCGGTATCATCAGCCACTTCATTAAAAGCATGTATTAATTCTGCATGCTCATGCGGTGACAATGCTGTCATCTCTTGTGTACCAGATGAAGCCGGTACAATTTTTAGATGCTCGCCTACGTCCAGCATAATATCCTTTAGGCCACATTCACCATTCAGAACATCAGCAATATTCTTTTTCGGACGCAAACCTAACATCACATCGACGTTTGCTAAACCTAAATCAGCATCCATCAAGATAGATTTATGACCTAGATCACCTAAAGCTAACGCCAAATTCACCGAGACGTTAGTTTTCCCAACGCCGCCTTTACCACCGGTTACCGCAATTACTTTAACGGGTTTATGTTGATTCATTATTAATTCCCACCATTAACCCGTTTTATAGATTGAATCGAGCGCAGACATTTTCTTTTCTGCTTCTATAGCTCGTTGAGCCGTTATGACAGCTCGACTAACCAACTCATGTTTTTTGGCAATATCAATATCATCAGGGATACGCTGTCCATCGGTAACGTAGGAAACAGGCAAACGCTTTTCGACGATCAAAGAAATAGCTTCACCTAAGCTACCCGATTCATCCATCTTACTCAGCACACAACCATTCAAGCCTAACCCCTGATAAGCATTGAATGCCTGTTCAACAACCCTGCGTTGACTGCTGCAAGAAACGACCAATAGCTTCTTAAGACGCAAACTTACACCCTCCAGCATGGCCAATTGAGCCTCACTATGCGGCTCATTTGCATTCAATCCGGCAGTATCTATCAGCACTAATCTCTTGTTTCGCAGAGAGTGCAAAACGTCATCCAAACTATTATTTTCATCAACAACTCGAACCGGAACGTCAAGAATTCGCCCAAAGGTTCTTAACTGTTCATGTGCCGCAATTCGATAGGTATCAGTCGTTACCAACGCCATACTTGAGCTACCGTATTTCAGTACATGACGCGCTGCAAGCTTACCAATGGTTGTAGTTTTTCCGACACCTGTTGGTCCGACAAAAGCGATCATTCCACCGCGTTCGATAAAATCTTCACCCATCACAGGGATCGCATCCGACAAGCGCGTCAGCGCATTTTTCCATGCTTTATCCGGCGCCAAACCTGATTCAACATGAGAAAGTAGATGCGTAGATAATTTCTCACTCACACCTAACAATTCAAATTTTTTCTGCAATGGAGATTTTGTAGGAGCAGACGCTTGCACATTACCTTGGGCTAAAACTTGCTGACTTAGTAGGTTTTTAAGCTGCGCAATTTCGTCCTGCATTGACTGAATAAGATGTTCGGCCCCTTCATTTGAAGGCGCAGCTGACATAGACAATTCACTTTGCAGATCTAAACCGAGCCCAGGATCATCAACAGCGGGCTGTTGCATAAAGTTCTGATGAGCCGTATTAGCTTTCTGTTTTTGCCTTTGTTTCAACGAAGCCAAAATTGTTCGCAGATCATCGTCTTGTTCTATCTGCTTATTAACCTGACCTGGAACGTCATAATTTTGACTTTCCTGCTTACCCTGAGCTTCCGCTATTTGCATTCGCGCCTTTTGTAGCTCGCCCTCTAAGTCTCGATTAGAAGCACCGCCACCTGTTAGCACGTCAATTTGGGACTGCCGTTTTTGCGTTTTCTTTTGTTTGCGAGAAAACTCTTGTTGAGCCGCCTCATAATCATTTTCATGAGCAGCCACAACTTCAACACCACCAGCGACACGATGATTAGACACAATAACTGCGTCCGGACCAATCTCATCCCTGACCCGCTGCATAGCCTGTCGCATATCTGGCGCAAAAAAGCGTTTTACTTTCATATCAATTCCTTATCGGCCACAACAAGCTGGGCTGAAGTACGTTTATGCCGCATTTTCACCTCCCACTGTCGAGACAATTGTGACCTTTTTATTTTCAGGAATTTCCTGATAGGAGAGCACATTAATTTGATGCTCACCATACCTAACAAATTTAGCCATAAGCGGCCGCACTGGCGCCGCGACCAAAAGAACCGACGGCCTCCCCATCATTTCTTGCTGCGTTGCAGCCTCTGACAAAGAAGATTGCAACCTCTCAGCCATACCCGGCTCCAACACCAATCCATTATCCTGCCCCTGCTGAACAGAGTTCAATAAGAGCTGCTCCAATTGCGGAGCCAAAGTAATCACCGGAAGTTCCGACTCAGAACCATTAATGTTCTGAACTATCAATCGAGCCAAAGAGACCCTTACAGCAGCCGTTAAAGCCAATGGATCTTGTGTCCTATTAACCGCATCCGCCAACGACTCAGCAATCGTGCGAAAATCTTTTAACGGCACCTGCTCCATCAACAAATTCTGCAGCACCTTGAGAAGAATACTGAACGACAATTTAGCCGGAACCAATTCATCCACCAGCTTTGGAGAGCTCTTCGTAAGCATATCCAATAGCTGCTGAACCTCTTCATGCCCGAGTAATTCATGAGCATGGGACTGAAGCAACTGATTCATATGCGTCGCTACTACTGTGGAGGCATCGACCACCGTATAGCCCAGTGATTGCGCATGTTCTTTTTGTGATTGCTCAATCCAAATCGCATCCAAACCAAACGCTGGATCTTTTACTTCTACACCTTGCAACTTACCAAATACTTGACCTGGGTTAATAGCCAGTTCACGGTCTGGGTATACTTCTGACTCACCTACAACCACGCCCATTAAAGTAATGCGATAAGCGCCGGGCAAGAGATCCAAATTGTCTCGAATATGCACCGACGGCACCAGAAAACCTAAGTCCTGCGACAGTTTTTTCCTCACACCTTTGATGCGGCTCAACAACTGCCCACCCTGCATTTTGTCAACCATTGGGATCAAGCGGTAACCCACCTCAAGGCCAACCATATCGACCGGCATCACATCATCCCAATCAAGCTCTCGCTTCTCTGACTCGTCCTCTTCAGACATTTCAGCTTCTTGCTGCGCCTGCTCCTCTTGTACAGCCTCTTTCTCAACTTGTTTTTTGTGAATCCACCAAGCACCACCACCTGCCAGAATAGCCAACGACAAGAAAGCAAAATGCGGCATTCCCGGGATAATACCCATAATTGTCAGAATACCTGCAGCAACCGCCAAAGCCTTTGGCGATGCAAACATCTGCGATACAACCTGACCACCCATATCATGAGAAACATTCTGACGGGTTACCATAATCGCCGCAGCAGTTGAAAGTAGTAATGACGGCACTTGCGCTACCAAACCATCACCAATGGTTAGTAGCGAATAGAAACGCATGGCAGTCTCAAAATCGAGATCATGCTGCAACATGCCAATACCTAGGCCACCCAAAAGATTGATTACAAGAATCAAAATACCCGCAACCGCATCACCACGAACAAACTTAGAAGCACCATCCATAGAACCATAAAAGTCGGCTTCTTGCGTTACATCCTCTCGCCTTGCTTTTGCTTCCTCTTGCCCAATTAGACCCGCATTCAAATCAGCATCGATCGCCATCTGCTTACCTGGCATAGCGTCCAAGGTAAAGCGAGCACTTACTTCCGAAATACGACCCGCACCTTTGGTCACAACAACAAAGTTGATAATAATTAGAATAAGGAAGACGACAAAACCAACAACGTAATTACCGCCGATAACGACCTCACCAAAAGCCTCGATCACTTTACCGGCAGCATCGCCCCCCTCATGACCATAAAGCAAAACCACACGAGTCGATGCCACATTCAGAGCAAGACGCATCAGTGTCGCAACAAGGATAATGGTTGGGAAAATTGCAAAATCTAGCGGGCGATTTGAGTAGACACAAACCAATAGAACAACAATCGAAAGGGCAATATTAAAGGTAAATAGCACATCCAATAGAAAAGGAGGTACCGGCAACGTCACCATTGCCAAAATAACAAGCAGCAGCAAAGGCACACCGATATTACCGCGCCCTAAACTTTTAACATTTTCTAAAACAACTGCTTTATCCACTCAAACCCCAAACGTCAAAAAAACATCACAAAAACAATAAGCACTCAATTCACCTTACAAACAGATATAGGTAAAGCAATAAAATCTGATGTTTTTTTGACGAATAGTTATGCCGATCCTAAATTCTGCAATTTTTACGCCAATTAAAGGTCATCTTTGAATTCATCAGGGATAGGTAACTTATCAACTTGTAAGTTACTTGGACGCTCAGCTTCACGCTCTTTATATCGTTTCAACTGGAAGACATAGGCAAGCACTTGAGCCACAGCCATATACAAGCCAGATGGAATCTCGTCATCTATTTCAGTGGAATTATAGATTGCACGCGCCAAAGGGGGCGCAGAAAGGATAGGAATATCATGCTCATCGGCTATTTCTCGGATCTTTAATGCCACAAAGTCCGCCCCCTTAGCCACTAAAATCGGCGCACCACGCCCTTCACTCTCATATTTTAAAGCGACAGAGTAGTGAGTCGGGTTGGTAATAACTACATCAGCCTCAGGCACTGATTGCATCATTTGCCTTTGAGCAATTTCACGCTGCAACTGCCTGATACGCCCTTTGACCTCAGGTTTACCTTCGGTATTTTTTAACTCATCCTTAACCTCTTGCAAGGTCATTTTCATTTTTTCGGTATAGTCATACAACTGATAAGGCACGTCTACCACAGCCACGAGAATCAAGACTGCACTAAGCGCCATAAATACCCAGATTATGGTCTCTAATGCCGCATCTATTGCTGGTCGCGCCTCAAAGGTACCCAGCGCCAACAGATCCCCCCTGATAGTCCATAAAATCAATATAGCAAATCCACCGACAAGCGAGAACTTTGCAATCGCCTTAAAAAGCTCGATCAATGACTTGAGGGAAAACATCCGTTTAAGGCCTGCTAAAGGGTCTATTCGACTACCTTTAGGTGCAATTGACTGCGCACTAAAGTTCCAGCCCCCTAAAGCAATAGGCCCAACCAAAGCAGCAATCAAAAGAACTCCAAATATTCCCGCTAAGCCCATGAGCGACTCTTTAGCAGAAGCTCCAAAATGCGCCAACATTTTATTAGTATCAAATACATCAGCGCGGCCGAGAATGAAATTACTCTCCATGATACCCAACATGCTATTTGCTAACTGAGCACCAAAGATAATCACAGAAAAAACAGCAGCCATTAGCACAAGCGTTGTAGCCAGCTCTTTCGACCGCGGAACGTCCCCCTTCTCCCGAGCTTCTTTTATTCGCTTGGGTGTGGGGTCTTCTGTTTTTTCCTGACCAGAATCTTCAGCCATAATCGCGCATCACAGAAAAAGGTTCTCGATATAATCCAAAACAAAGGCAGAGATCCGCATATACTGATCCAAGAAACCACCCAAGTTTACCCAGTTAATAAATAAGCCAAGCACCATGGTAAATGGAAAGCCTACCGCAAGAATATTTAACTGCGGAGCAGCTCGAGACATAATACCAAAAGCCATGTTTACCACTAAAAGAGCCGTCACCGCTGGTAACGCCATCAGCATAGCAGCTGAAAACATCCAACTACCCGCCATCAAAATTCGCCAGTAGCTTCTTCGGTCTATTGCTTCCAAGCTTATAGGAACAACATCAAAGCTCCTCACAACTATTTCAATCATAACCAAGTGACCATTAAGAGCCACAAAGATCATCATAATCAATGTCAGATAAAACTGACCCAACATAACAACCGAGATACCATTAGCAGGGTCCGTCATTGACGCAAAACCAAGACCCATCTGAAGCGCGATCATCTGACCACCTAAGACAAATACTTGGTAAAAAACCTGAAACAGGAAACCCAGCATTGCCCCAACCAGAATCTGCTGAGCAATAATTAGATAGGTATTAAAATGCAGTCCATCGAACTCAGGCATCGCCGGTAATAATGGCGCGACCACCACGGTTACAGCAAGAGCCAAAAACAAACGCACACGAGCATTAACAAGCTGACTACCTAGTAAAGGCACAGCCATAAAGAATGAAGCAATTCTAAAAAAAGGCCATAGAAATGCAGCTACCCACTGTTCGATCTGCAGAACACTCAGCTCAAACAAGGGATTAACCTATAAGGTAAGGGATGTTTTTCACTAGAGTAGTGAAATGCTCAGTCAACTTGGTTAAAAGCCAAGGGCCTGTCCACATAATTACAAGAATCGTAATGATAAGTCGAGGCAAAAAGCTCAATGTCTGTTCGTTAATCTGTGTAGCCGCTTGAAAGGTTGATACCGCCAAACCCACTATCAAGCTTGGTACAATCAAGACACTAACAATCAAGACTATTAACCAAAACGCCTCGCCAAAGAGACTAAGTACGACTTCGGGTGTCATATTTCCTCCTTAGCTATATACCAAAACTGGCGGCCAATGTACCTATCACCAACGCCCAACCATCCACTAATACAAATAGCATAATTTTGAATGGCAAAGAAATAATTACTGGCGATAACATCATCATACCCATAGCCATCAAGACACTGGCAACCACCAAGTCGATAACCAAGAATGGGATAAATAACATAAAGCCGATCTGGAAGGCAGTTTTTAATTCACTAGTTACGAATGCAGGCACAAGCACGGTAAAAGGGATCTGCTCAGCCGCTTCTACGGCTGGTGTACCTGAAATTCTCATAAAAAGATCCAGATCACTTTCACGGGTTTGCAGCATCATAAAATCACGAAACGGGCTGCTTGCCGCCTGAAAAGCCTCAAACACCCCCATCTCTTCGTTAACATAAGGCGTTACAGCCTGTACGTAAACTTTATCCAGCACTGGCGTCATAATAAACAACGTCAAAAACATCGCCATACCAACCATGATCTGGTTAGATGGCGTTTGCTGAAGACCTAAAGCCTGCCGGAGAATCGCAAAGACAATAATAATACGGGCAAACGAGGTCATCATCATGAGCATTGCTGGCAAGAATGTCAGCATGGTCATGAGCGCGAGCACTTGAAGTGTCACACTGTAATTACTTTCACCATTTTCTCCGGTTGTAAGCGTTACAGCCGGAATCCCCACATCCGCAGCGTAAGCTAGATGTGGAAAAAGAAAGGACACAAGAAGAATTGAAACTAACTTAATCAGCCTCATCAACGCTCCGTCGCTTTGAAATAGCCTCTCCTAGGCGCGCAGCAAAGCTCTCACTCGACTGGTCATCAACAATAGGCTTATCAAAAGCGTGCAGATGAGAAACGCGTCCTGGCGCCACACCCAGTAATAACTGCTTATCACCAACCTGGACTAATACTGCTTTTTCGCGTGTACTCAAAGGCAATACACTTAAAACCTTCATATGGCGAGCCATTGGCGTAACGCCGCTAAAACGCCTAAAGCACCAAGAAAGGATAAAAATCATACCAATGACAAACAGCAAGCCTAATAGTAATTGCGTGAGAGCAGCAGCAGAGAATGGCTCTTGATAGGATGTAACAGGCACGACTGAAGGCTTAGCACCCGAAGCAGTTTCAACACCCAACGCAAAAGCACTGGGTGAGATAGTTACAAGCAGACATAACAACCAAGACCGCATAGGTTATTTAAGACGCTTGATTCGTTCTTGAGGGCTGATCACATCGGTCAGACGAATGCCGTATCGATCATTTACAACAACCACTTCACCATGCGCGATGAGTGTTCCATTCACCATTACATCCAAAGGCTCACCTGCAACACGATCTAACTCAATAACAGATCCCTGATTAAGTTGTAACAGGTTACTAATTGGAATATCCGTTTGACCTACTTCCATAGAGAGCGTTACAGGAATATCCAAAATTACATCAAGCTTAGGATCTGTGACTGGCGCGCCTTCATCAGTTAATTCATCCAACTCAACTGAATCACCCGTCACACCTGTTTCAGCAAGCAAAGCATCAGGGTCGACTGTTTCGCCCCCCTCTTCAGTGACCTGCTCTTCCATGGCCGCAGCCCATTCGTCAGCTAACGCTTGCTGGTCTTCAGTTTCATCACTCATCGCTTTTGCTCTCTATAATACAATCGCTTGCACACTTATTTAGGGCGTTGAATTTGATCAACAATTTTAACGGCCAAATTGCCTCGAGAAACACCCATAGTGCAATTATAAACAGGTACTTTGTTAGCTTTTAACTCAAATTTTTCCGGTAGCTCTATTGGAATAACATCACCAACCTCCAACTCAACAACATCCCTGAGCGTCATTTCTTGTTTCGCTAAGGTCATCTCCAATGGCAAACCAGCCATTAAAATATCCCGCTGCAGAGCTATCTGCCAACGCTCATCCTTTTCATCTTCGCTATTTTGGAAACCAGAGACGAGAAGATCACGAATCGGCTCCAACATTGAATACGGCATCGCCACGTGGAACTCACCAGAACCACCTTCCAGGTCTACTTGAAAAGTGCTTACAACTACAACTTCAGTTGGATTGATAACGTTAGCCATCGCCGGATTCATTTCATGACCGAGATGCTCAAAGGTAAGCTCTTTTACCGGAGCCCACGCCTCTTCCAGATCAATAAAGAACTGCTCTAAAGCTTTATGGATAAGACGCGTCTCTGTTGGCGTAAACTCTCGTCCTTCGATCTTGGCATGACGCCCATCACCACCGAAGAAGTTATCCACCAGTTTAAATACCAGCTTAGCATCCATGATAAACAGAGCGGTACCACGTAGAGGGTTGACTCTGATGAGGTTCATACTGGTAGGAACGTACAAGGTATGAATATAGTCGCCGTATTTCATCACCTGAACACCACCTACGGTCACATCTGCCGCGCGACGTAACAGGTTAAAAAGACTAATACGGGTATAACGTGCAAAACGCTCATTGACCATTTCGAGCGTAGGCATTCGGCCACGAACGATTCGTTCATGGCTGGCAAGGTCGTAGCCTCGGACATCGCCTTCTTCTACTTCCGCATCGTCAGATGTTTCAACATCCCCATCATCGACACCATGCAACAGTGCATCGATTTCATCCTGCGAAAGTAAGTCTTTGACCGACATTTAGGAATAATCTCCTATCAGCCTAAATTGCATTACTGCATAACCATGTTAGTAAACAAGATCGTTTCTACACCCGGCTTACCAATTTTTTCCTGCATAATCTCGCGCACAAGGTCAGTTGAGCTTTGTAACAATGCCTCTTTACCTTCAACCGTTTGCAGAGTGCGGAAATCTTGCGTGCTATATAAATTGTTTAAGCGCGAAACAACCAGAGGCATATGCAATGTCAAAGCATCTGCTACAGCCTGATCCCGACTTTTTGCTTCTACATACAACTGCATATAGTGCGGCCTATTATCACTTGACTGCAGAGTTACAACAAACATTGGTTTGCCGCCCATAGTTCTCACTTTGGTGTAGATAGCCTCAGCTCGAACAGGCTCAGCTGGCGCAGCTTCTTCAGCCGCAGGCTCGTTATCGCCACCTAAGAAAAACAAAGCAGCGGCAGCACCACCACCGCCAACAACAACTAGCGCAAGCACAGCAATGATGATCAACTTGAGCTTAGATGATTTCTTTTCGCCGCCTTCAGCGCCTGCTTCCTGCTCTTCAGCCATCTCTATATCTCCAACAAAAAACGCGACACTCTACAGTATGAACTACATATCGCTAAAAACAGTATTGCGCCTAATATAACACACTGATTTTAAGGCTGAAGATCAAGAACAAACAAAAATACGATTTAGAGCAAAGAGCTTTGCAAAAGCATAAATTATATTCGCTGAACAAAGCTCACAATCCGCTCAATTAAGCGTAATAATCCACCAGAGATACCGATCGAGCATTTTCTGGTTGAGCACCATCCTCCCCTTCGACACCAACGCTTCCACCATACTGATTACCTGAGCCATCCCCATCTGCAAACTGCTCTCGTCGTTGCTGGTCTGCGGACTGATCAGAAACAGAGGAATCCTGCAGCGCTAAACCCTGCTCAGCAAACATCTCTCGTAACCTAGGTAAACTTTGCTCAACCGCATCCCTGACATGTGCATGCGGAGAGGTAAAGTTAAGACTTACCTGATCCTGATTGATATTCACTCGAATATTAAGCGAACCCAACTCTGGTGGATCCAACCTAATCTCTGCGACACGCGTATTTTGAGCTGCAATCATGATTGCTCGTTCGCCCAACGCATTATTCCAGGCAGGCGTATTCACCTTAACATTTTGCGGCATCATCAAATTTTGTCCATCAGTAACAACCTTTTGAGCCGCTGTAGGCGAAGCAGAATTAACCTGACCTATAGTATTTGAGGCTAAACGCTCCACTACCTGTGTAGCTGTCACATCACCCTTTTCACTTGCAGACACTTTTTGCATCAACTGCTGAGTCATCTCCAAAGCAGATTCAATCTTCTTAATACTACTGTTATCAGTCTGTGAATTAAGAACCAAATCCGATTTAGCGCCTTGTACAGATACTAGTGGTTCTGTTACTGCACGATTAGTTGATTTAGCAGCATCCACTTCAACCTTTCTTGCAGTTGGGTCAAACAGTTTCACTTCATCAGCATCAGTAGCAGCAACTGGATTTGCACCTTTAACTGGAGCGGACGTTATATCCGCCTGAGCATTTACAGATGGTGCACCCACCTTAACGGACGCATCATTAGCTACTGCCTGCTGTGAATTAGACATATCTGCTGCAGCATTAACTGTAACTTGAGATTGCTGAATATTTTGCTGACTTAGAGGCTGCTGAGTAGCTTGCTGATTTTGAATATTTGAACCTGGAACATCAGCAGCATTTGCATTGTCTTTTGCAACTAATTGTTGCGAATCCTGAACCTCAGTGAGTTGAGCTGAATTCGGAGATGTGGCCGCTGAGGCTTTAGAGACAGCACTTTTAACATCTACTGATGGTTGAGCTTGAGAATTACTCACCTCTTCAGCAGGAATTTGACCAGAATTTGTATTAGCGCGCGAAGCTTCAACTTCTTGCTGTGCGGAAGCGACCTTTGCATTCAGATCAACTGCAGCAGTCTTGGGCGGAGGCGTAATAACAACTTGATTCTCGCTCCCCACTCTAGCAACACCAGAGCTATTGGGAACCGTAACCACTTTATCCGAACTTGCATTTGCTGGAAGCCCTACCTCTTTACCGCCATTATCTGTGGCCGGCAATATCGGCTGCTGCTCGGTATATTGGCGCAGCGCTCTGGCTAGTTCTGCACTCAGCTCTGGCGGTAACTGAGTATCTTGTGCCGATTGCTGCTCTAATAGCTGAGCGATTTGGCGTAGCTGATCCTGCATCTGATCTTCAGGAAGCAGCTGCTCTAATTTCTGCGGCAAAGCCTCCCCTTCAGGCGGCAACATCCCGCCGCCAGAAAATTTAGCGACAGGCACGCTGGCGTCAGTCTGCTGATTAAGAACTGCTCCAAAACCACCTAATAGAGGAACAGTCCCAGAGGCTGCAGACGGCGAACTCTGAGGGGTTATAGATAAATTAAGAGATAATAATCCGCCTCCAGTAGACGGGGATACTTGCTCACTCATTACAGGCTCCTATTAATATTGCCTGATTTTAATAAAGCAAAATGGAGGCCAATCTAGATAAAAGGGGTTTTTATAGCTTGAGAACGTTCATCTAGTTGCTTTTGCAAAGCTTTCTCTTCTTCTTGAAGCTCACTCTCAACAGCTTTATCTGTCAGCTTTTGTAAACCTTTGACTCGAGCATAAGCCGCCTTCCAGTGCTGCTCAACTACATCTAGCTCTCTCCGATTTTGCTCCATCGCTTTTGCCTGAGCAGACTTAGCATCTTGGATTTTTTGTAAAAAAGCTTGCTGCGTATGTAACTGAGCACCTGTACACCCTTCTGTATGCGCACCTAAATAATTTTGCTGATAATCTGCAACATACTCTTCAAGCTGAGTCATCGTTTTCTGATCTTGCTCCACACGCTGACGACTGGCAGCCAAAAATTGATCTGCTTGTTGTTTTTTTTTCTCAGCCAAATCAAGAACTAGTTTCAAGCGCTTAGAACGTTTGCTCATTTTTGTAACCCGTTAGTTACAGTAGGTCTGCGCAACTGTTGTTGCTGTTGTTGATCTGCATTAGGTGTTGGGGGCGCAGTAAGAACCATAACCATCTGCTGCATAGACTGCAACAAAGGAAACGCCTCACTAATGCCCTGCCTCAAATAGGCATTCATTGAGGGCAAATTATCCATAACAAAGTCAGTGTCAGGATCACTTCCTTTCACATAGGCACCAACATTAATCAGATCTTCATTTTGCCTATATTTTGAGTATAGCTGTTTAAATCGCATCGCCATTTGTAAGTGGTCAGGCTCAACTATCTGCGGCATAGCTCGACTGATAGAAGCTTCGATATCGATTGCAGGATAATGCCCCTGTTCAGCCAAACGACGGGACAATACAACATGCCCATCCAAAATAGCCCTTGCGGAATCTGCTACAGGATCCTGCTGATCATCACCTTCTGTTAAAACTGTATAGAAGGCAGTTATTGAGCCACTTCCGGCCTCACCATTACCGGCTCGTTCAACCAATTTTGGAATTTTAGCAAAAACAGAAGGGGGATAACCTTTAGTTGCTGGCGGCTCACCTACCGCTAACGCAATCTCACGCTGCGCTTGAGCGTAACGGGTCAACGAATCCATCAACAAAAGGACATTTTTACCTTGATCTCGAAAGTATTCAGCAATTCGAGTAGATAGCTGGGATGCTCTCAAACGCATTAGAGGAGAGTCATCTGCGGGTGAGGCCACAACAACAGAGCGCTTTAGACCTTCCTCGCCTAAACTATGCTCGATAAACTCTTTAACTTCACGACCTCGTTCACCGATCAGCCCAACCACAATAATTTCGGCCTCTGTAAAGCGAGTCATCATACCAAGTAGTACAGATTTACCCACACCACTACCGGCAAACAATCCCATCCTCTGACCACGACCAACAGTTAACAAACCATTAATAGTTCGGATACCAACATCAAGTGTCTGCTTTATAGGGTCTCTAAGTAAAGGGTTGATAATTTCACCAGCCAAACCCGTTTCAGCTTCAGGTTGAAGAGGTCCTTTTCCATCAATCGGCTGGCCAACACCATTCAACACCCTGCCTAGCAGACTCATACCAACAGGCACTTTTCCAGAAGAACTAAGGGCAATAACTTTAGTACCTGACTGCAACCCTTCGATCGGATATAGCGGCATTAAATAAATACGATCACCAGAGAAACCTACGACCTCTGCTTCAATCTGCTGATCTTCGGAAAGCTCTATATAACAACATTCACCAACAGCACATTTAATACCAACAGCCTCAATTGTCAGACCGATCATCCGGGTAATTCGGCCTTCAATCCTAGGTTGAGGTTTATCTAAGTGATCTTTTTGATATCGAGATAAGCGACCCAGTAACTCACTCATGTGATTGTGCCGAATCAGATTCAACGCTTGAAAGGAACTGCTTAACAACCGTAGCGAAATGCTGATCTAAATTATACTCCACCACAGTACTCACAGCTTGAAGCTCATAACTCCCCTGGGAAATATTGTCATCCACGACACATTCAAGAACAACACCAGGTATTAAAAGCATTTGTTCTAAGTAAGACAAGTCGTCTTTATGCACTTTTGCAGTTACTGTACCTAGAGGCTCTGGCACACTTCGCAAGGAGTGCTGAATGGAGTCTAAAAGCAACTCTTGTCGATTAGATAACTCTGCTCCAATTGTCGCCTCCGCCAGCGAAACAACCATATCAACAAGTTGCTGCTCAACAGCTTCTGTTTGCTGTTTTAGAGGTAACTGAAATTCCGTCAACATATTACTAAAAAGAGCCTGAAGGCGTTGAACCTCAGCCTCTCCTTGCTTAAACCCCTCTTGATATCCCCGCTCTTTACCTTCTTCAACCCCTTTAACGCGACCTTCTTCAAGACCTTTAAGGCGCCCCTCTTCAAGACCAGCAGCCAAGCCTTCGATACGCGCAGTTTCTCGAATTTCTTCTAGCTCAGCTAGAGTGATTTTTTCTGCAGCGATAACCTCTTCGACTACGGTCACTTCGACAGGATCTTTTTGCTGCAAGCCGACAACATGCTGACCTGCAACCTGCGGCAACTCCCAACCAATAAGCTTAGAAGCCTGTTCAGCCTTAATGCGCTTAAAAACTTTATTATCAGACATACGCACTTAGCCTAGAGCATCTCTTCGCCACCGCCGCCAAGGATTATTTCACCCTCATCAGCCAGACGGCGAGCTACAGTCAGAATTTCTTTCTGCGCTTCTTCAACCTCAGACACACGAACCGGACCTTTAGCTTCAAGGTCATCACGTAGCAATTCAGAAGCACGTTTAGACATATTACGGAATACTTTCTCTTGCAGTGCAACATCTGCACCTTTCAAAGCAACAACCAGAACATCCGTAGACACTTCGCGGAGTATCGCCTGAATACCCTGATCCTCTACATCTTGCAGATTCTCAAAGACAAACATCAGATCCGAGATAGTGGTAGCTAGATTTTCATCACTCTCTTTAATCCCTTCCATCAACTCGGCTTCAATACTCGAATCGATAAAGTTCATAATGTCAGCAGCATTTTTAATACCACCAAGAGTCGCAGAACTTGCACCACTTGCGCCAGCAAATTGACGCTCAAGAATATCATTTAGCTCTTGCAATGCTTGCGGCTGAATACGATCTAAAGCCGCAACACGCATCAAAATATCAAGGCGCTGCTTATCATCAAAGAATCCAAGCACACCCGCAGCCGCATCTGGCTCGAGGTAAGCACAAACAACGGCCTGTATCTGAGGGTGCTCGTAGCGAATAATTTCAGCAATTTGACGAGGCTCCATCCAGCGCAAAGTATCTAGACCAGATGTATTTGTGCTCATCAGGATACGATCAAGGAGGGTTTTAGCTTTCTCTTCACCCAATGCCTGATTAAGCATAGAACGAATATAGATATCATTGTTAATGCCAATACCGGTCTGGTCGCTTACCAACCCCATAAAGTCACCAACAACAGATTCTACCTTTGTTTGTGGAATATTATTCAGTTGAGCCATCGCTTCACCAATCATCTGAACCTCTTTAGGGCCCATATGTTTCAGGATTTCAGCGGCATCGGCCTCACCTAAGCTAATCAGAAGTATGGCAGCTTTATCGATCTCACTGACTTCCCCCTGATTTGCTTCATCACTCATCGTCACCTACCCATTGCTTCACAGCCTGCGCAACACGCGCAGGATCTTCCGCAACCATACTACGAATCGCGTTCAACTGATAATCAAAGCTTTCATTTGGAGTTGGCAATAGTCCATCATCACTACCAAAAGTTACCGAATCAGAAGAAAAATCACCGCCATCAAGGCCCTCTAATTCTGCAGACACTTCACCCGCAGCACCCAAGCCAGCAACATTACCTGCAGTGCCAGCTGATGCTAGGTTTTTAAGGATAGGACGTAAAATACCGAATACTAGAACCAGAACAAACACCGCAGCCATAACTTGTTTAACAATATCCCAGATCCACTCCTGTTCCCAAAGTGGCACATCCTCAGTAACGATTGGCTGCTCAGGAACAAACGGTGTATTTACAACATTCACACTATCTCCACGGAGCGCAGAATAACCTACCGCATCCTGAACAAGAATACGCAGACGTTCTAACTCATTCTGCTGCCACGGTGTGCGCTTAGCATCACCTGTTGACGGATCAACACTTGATAAGTCATCAACCACAACTGCGACGGTTAAACGACGCACGCGACCTTGCTGATGTTTGGTATAGCTAATAGTACGATCTAATTCAAAGTTACGCGTCGCTTGTTTACGAGAAGAACCCGGCGCACCGTTGTTGGCCAACACGCCCTCGCCTGATGCTTCTTCAGGTACACTGCTCGGCCCAGGAGGCTGATTAGACAATGCGCCTGGCACACCGACTGGTGCAGCACCACCAACCCTTGACTCATCCATTGTCTGCTCACTACGAAGCGCTGGAAGATCAGGGTTATATAATTCGTCAGTTTGTTCGACTGCTGTAAAATCAACATCTGCTGACACTTCTGCACGGAAGCGCCCCATACCTACAACTGGCTGAAGGATACTGTTTACACGGTTGAGCATCGTTTCTTCTAAATTACGCGTGTACTCCAATTGCTTAGCAGCTAAAACAACATTAATGTCTTTATCACGCATATTTAGTAAACGGCCGCGCTGATCCACAACCGTCACATCTTTAACGTTTAACGCTGGAA